>CBDTYX010000123.1:0-6175 GCA_965364745.1 uncultured Desulfovibrionaceae bacterium
AAATCAAAAATACCGCGGCCGGGTTCAGGCTGTCATTTTAGATTGGGCCGGCACCGGCGTGGATCACGGCTGTTTCGGGCCCATTGAACCCATTGTCCGGGCTTTTGCCGAGCAAGGCGTGCGGCTGGAAATCTCCGAAGCCCGAGGCCCCATGGGCATGGCCAAAAAGGACCATATCCGGACCCTGCTCGCCGATCCGAACATTGCCGGGCGTTGGCTGGCCGCGCAGAAACGCCCCCCGGACGAAGGCGATGTGGGCACTGTTTACAAACAGGCGGAAAAGCACATGCTCAGAACTGTCGCCGACTATGCGACTCCTGTGCCCGGCGCGGTGGAGGCCCTGCGCGAATTCAGGTCCATGGACCTGAAAATCGGCTCCTGCACCGGCTACACCTCAGCCATGATGAAAACCGTAACCGAGAGCGCCGCAGCCTTGGGCTATGCGGTCGACTGCACGCTCACCGCGGACATGGTGGGCGGCAAAGGCCGCCCTTTTCCGTTCATGATTTATGAAAACGCCGTGCGTCTGGGAGTCTGGCCGCTGGAGGCCATAATCAAAATCGGCGACACGCCGGTGGATATCCAGGAAGGGCTCAATGCCGGGGTCTGGACCATAGGCGTCACCCACTCCGGCTCCCATGTGGGCTTAAGCCGCGAGGAACTGGCTGCTTTGTCGCCTGCTGCGCAGGCGGAAAAAACCGTTGCGGCTGAGCGAATTTTAAAAGACGCGGGCGCGCATTTCGTTGTCCCGTATCTTTCCGACTGTGCGGAACTCATTGCCAAGATCAACCGGAATCTTGAGGCCGGCCTCACGCCCGCCGCCCCTTCCGCCTAAAAGGAGTTTATTCTCATGTATGCCGAATTAAGCAAAACAGTGCCCGACAACCCCTATTTTCTGCTGACTCCCGGCCCGTTAAGCACGTCCAAACAAGTCCGGGCCGCTCTGCTTTACGACATGTGCACCTGGGATAAGGACTTTACCGAGCTGACCCAGAAAGTCCGGGCCGAGCTATGCTTCCTGCTCGGTGAAAAAGCTTCCGAATACACCTGCGTGCTCATGCAGGGCAGCGGCACTTTCAGCGTGGAAGCGGTTATCGGCTCGGCCGTGCCCCGAAGCGGCAAGCTCCTGATTTTGGCCAACGGGCACTATGGCCTGCGCATGGCCAAAATAGCCAACTGCCTCGGCATAGATCATGCTTTGCTGGATTTCGGCGAAGACGGGCCGGTGGATATGACTCAATATGAAGAAACACTTCGCCGGGACCCGCAAATTTCCCACGTGGCCGCTGTACACGTGGAAACTTCCACCGGCATCCTCAATCCGGTCAAAGCCATCGGCGACACCGCCAAAAAAGCAGACAAAATCTTCATTCTCGACGCCATGAGCAGCTTTGGCGGCCTGGCCGACGATTTCAGCCTGACCGGCGCAGACTTTATCATCGCCAGCAGCAACAAATGCATTCAGGGTATTCCGGGCATAGGCCTCATTCTGGCCAGGCGCGAGCTTATGGAGCAGCTTAAAGGCAACGCCCGCTCGCTGTCCCTGGACTTATACGGACAATGGAAGGAAATGGAGGATAAGCGCGGGAAATGGCGCTACACCGCGCCCACCCATGCCTTACGCGCCCTGGATGTAGCCCTGGCCCAGCTTAAAGAGGAAGGCGGCCCGCAAGGCAGATGGCAGAGGCTTGCGGACAACCAAAAAAAACTGGTGCGGGGCATGCGCGAGTTGGGCTTTAAGACCCTTTTGCCCGATGCTCACCACTCGCCCATTATTACTACTTTTTACTATCACGACCGGCCTGGATTCACCTTTGAAAAACTCTACGCCGGGCTCAAAGAAAAAGGCTTCATTATTTATCCGGGTAAAATCACCACGGCCGATACTTTCCGCCTGGGCAACATCGGCTAGGTTTCAGCGCAGGACATTGACGCCTTGCTGATAGCGGTAAAAGAGTCTCTGGCGGATATCAGCTGAAATTTTCGGGCGGGCGTGCCCGGGAAATCAACTCTGCAGGCCGCTGCGGGCCACACGGGGCGCGGGCTGGGCCGCAGAGGCCTGCAACGACTCCTCTGCGCCGTTACGGGCGGCGGCGATTTTGGCCAAAGTTTCACCCTCATGCTTAGGGCAAGCGTTAGCTGTTTCCACAATGCTGGGAATAAGGTTATAACGACGGGGCAACTGCGTTTAGATTTAGGCAAAGGCGTGTTCCAAGCGCGCCGCAGGGCCGCCGGCTTGTTATAAACGCCGATAGGCAACTCGCCCGGAATAACTACAACCGCAACGACAATGAGCATAACGGCACAGAACTCATCGCCGCCCCTCCTGCGAATTAATGCAAAGTTAGTGCGAGGCCTGAAAAAAAGCGCAACAAGCCGGGTATGTTTTAACAAACTACCCGGCGAGATTCCTAAAAAAAGCGCGCAAAATACAAACTGGCCGAAGGCAGGGCATTCACTTTTTTTCCTTTTTACGCTACCTGACAAGCAGAAGATCATTATTGTACAGGTAACCCAACGCCGTCATGCTCAAAGTCCGCCATTTATCCTACAACTTCGGCCCGCACTGGGCGCTGAAAAACTGCTGCTTTTCCTTGCAAAAGGGCGATTTTCTGTTTTTGTCCGGACCGTCGGGCGCAGGCAAAACCACTCTCATGAAGGTGCTGTATGCGGCCCTGCCGGTTATGCGCGGCGAAGTGGAAGTGGCCGGGTTCAACTTAAACCGCTTGAAGCCTGACCATGTGGCCGATCTGCGGCGCAAGGTCAGCGTGGTCTTTCAGGATTTTAAAATTCTGCCCGAGCGTTCGGTATACGCAAACGTGGCCCTGCCCCTGGAAGTGCGCGGCCTGCCCCCCCAACACATTGAACGCCGGGTGCGCGCCGTGTGCCGGGGCCTCGGCCTTGAGCGCTGCATCAATATGCCCTGCGGAAACCTCTCGGGCGGCGAGCAGCAGCGCGTGGCCGTGGCCCGCGCCGTGGTGGTCAACCCGCAAATCCTTCTGGCCGACGAACCCACCGGCAACCTTGACCCGGACCTGTCTTTCCGGCTCATGGACCTGTTTATGCAATTTAACGCCCACGGCACCACGGTCATTTTGGCCACGCACAGCCGCGAGCTTATTGCCCGCAACCCTTCGGCCAAGCTGCTGCGCCTGGAAGACGGCAAAATCACCTATGCCAACTGGACCGGCGCCTCCCTGTTCCGCTCGGCCGATCAATCGGATTTTGAGCCGGAACCGCTGCCCCGCAAAAGGATCGCCGCGCCATGATCCGCATCCTCACGCGCCTGGTGCTGCAGGGTCTCAAAGACGCCCGGCATCACCCGCTCTCGCAGCTCATGACCCTGGGCGCCGTCGGCCTTATGGTCTTTTTGGCCGGACTGTTCCTCATTTTTCTAAACACCCTGGACAGCCAGCTGGCCGCCGAACAGGGCGAGGTGGTCATTCAGGTTTACTGGCGCAATAATACCGATTCGAATGTTCTGCGCGGCCAATGGGAAGAAATCAGCCACTTGCCCGGCCTGGCCAAGTGGCAGACCTATACCCCGGAAGAAGCCCTAAACACCCTGGCCGGCCGCCTGCAGCAAAGCGCCGGCGTTGACGTGACGGCCCTCGCCGGTAAAAACCCTCTGCCGCCCACGGCCATCATGCATTTTATGCCTGCCGACGGCGACCAGGCCAAATGGCGGGAAGAAACCCTCAGGTATCTGGAAAAGCTGCCCGGCGTGGCCAAGGTTCAGGTCAATCCCCTGCGCGAGGAAGTGGCCCGCGCCTGGCGGGAAATCAGCCGTAAAATCATGCTCCCGGCCATTTGCATGCTTTCCGGCATTCTGGCCCTGGTGGTGGGCAATACCGTACGCCTGTCGCTCATTTCGCGGCGCACGGAAATTGAAATTTTGCAACTGGTGGGCGCGCGCAACTGGTATATCCGCATGCCGCTCATCACTACCGGCGCCCTGTCCGGCCTTATCGGCAGCCTCATCGGCATGGCCCTGCTCCGCCTTGTCTACTGGCGTCTGGAAAGCCTGTCCATCCCGCCGCTTTTGGCGGAATTCAAGTTTCTGTCCATTTGGCAGGGCATCCTCCTGGTGCTCATTCCCATCGCCATGAGCATAATCGGCAGTTGGGCGGCCGTGCGCGCCGGGAGAGGCAAGCCCACAGGGGATAATCCCCTGTAGGTTAGGCTTTATAGCATACCCTTAAGTGCCCGCCAGGACGGCGGGCACTTAAGGGGTCGCTTCGCGGCTGCCGCCATCCTGGCGGTCAGTTATAGTTATTTCATCTGGACATCGGAACAATAAACCCTAAATTGAATAAACAATGCCCCTTGCCTACCCCTCCTAAGCCCGTATAAGGAGACGACGTTGCGCACCCGGCGATACCAACACGACCGGATCATCCCCTGGCGCAAAGCCCAGAGGGCGCGGAGCCCTCTAGGGCCGGCGGCGGAAAAAATTAAAATAAAGGTAAAACATTATGCGAAGCAAACGTATGACCGGCGGCCTCAACAAAGCCCCGCACCGTTCTCTGTTATACGCCTTAGGGCTCACCCGCGAAGAACTGGACCTGCCCCTGGTGGGCGTGGTCAATGCGGCCAATGAAATCGTGCCCGGGCACATCCATTTGCACACCCTGGCCCGGGCGGTCAAGGACGGCGTGCGCCTGGCCGGCGGCGTGCCCTTTGAATTTCCGGCCATTGCCGTCTGTGACGGCCTGGCCATGAATCACGACGGCATGCATTACTCTCTGCCCAGCCGGGAAATCACTACAGACAGCATTGAAATCATGGCCACGGCCCACCCCTTTGATGCCCTGGTCTGCATCGCCAACTGCGACAAATCCGTGCCGGCCATGCTCATGGCCATGCTCCGCCTGAACATTCCGGCCATTCTGGTGTCCGGCGGCCCCATGCTGGCCGGCAACAACGGCGCTTCAGACCTGATGTCCATGTTTGAGGCCGTAGGCCAGGTCAGCCAGGGCCTTATGAGCGCCGAAGAGCTGGCCTGCCTGGAACAAAAGGCCTGCCCGGGCTGCGGGTCGTGCGCGGGCATGTTCACGGCCAACTCCATGAACTGTTTGTCCGAGGCCATTGGCCTGGCCCTGCCGGGCAACGGCACCACCCCGGCCATCCTGGCCGACCGGGTGCGCATTGCCAGATCCGCGGGCATGAAGGTCATGGAGCTTTTAAAGCGCGATATCCGGCCCCGCGACATTGTGAGCAAAGCCGCGGTGCACAACGCCGTGACCGTTGATATGGCCCTGGGCTGCTCCACCAATACCGTGCTGCATTTGCCGGCCATTTTTGCGGAAGCGGAACTCGACCTCAATCTGGACATCTTTGATGCGGTCAGCCGTAAAACGCCCAATTTGTGCAAACTCTCCCCGGCCGGGCCGGCGCATATTGAAGATTTGCATCGGGCCGGCGGCATCCAGGCCATTCTGGCCGAGCTGGCGGCAGGCGGTTTTTTGGACACCTCGGTGCTCACGGCCACGGGCAAAACCCTGGCGGAAAACCTGGCCGAGCTCAAACCGCGCATTCTGGATGAAAGCACCATCCGTCCTTTAAGCAACCCCTATTCCCCGGAAGGCGGCATTGCCGTTTTACGCGGCAACCTGGCCCCGGACGGCGCCGTGGTCAAGCAGTCGGCCGTGGCCCCGGAAATGATGCAACACACCGGCCCGGCCCGGGTGTTCGACAGCGAGGACGCTGCCGTGGCCGCCATTATGGACGGCAAAATCACGGCCGGCGATGTCGTGGTCATTCGCTATGAAGGCCCGCGCGGCGGACCGGGCATGCGCGAAATGCTCACGCCCACGGCCACCATTTCCGGCATGGGCCTGGGCGCCAAAGTGGCCCTCTTGACCGACGGCCGCTTCAGCGGGGCCACGCGCGGGGCCTCCATCGGGCATGTTTCGCCCGAAGCCGCGGATGACGGCCCCATTGCCCTGGTCAAGGAAGGCGATCTGATCGAGATCGACATTCCGGAGCGCAAGCTCAACCTGCTCGTGGACGCGGCCGAGCTCGATGCCCGGCGCAAGGTCTTGGTGCATCCGAAAAAGGTCATTTCCTCCCCGCTGTTGCGTCGGTATGCCTCCCTGGTCAAATCCGCAGCCAACGGCGCGGTGTACAAGGACGCCCAGGAAGGCTAAGAACGATTCAAGTCGGCTGGATGTTC
>CBDTYX010000124.1:0-6109 GCA_965364745.1 uncultured Desulfovibrionaceae bacterium
GGTGCACATCGTTACCGGCGCGGTGACTTCGGCCCAGAACATCGTGCGGGCCTGCCACCGCGCGGATCTGGACGTGGCCGGCATAGTGCTTGAACCTCTGGCCTCGGCCAAGGCGGTGCTTACCGAGGAAGAGTGTGAAATCGGCGTGGCCTTGGTGGACGTAGGCGGCGGCACCACGGATATTGCGGTGTTTACCAATGACGCCATCAAATATACCGGGGTCATTGCCCTGGGCGGCCACAACGTGACCAACGACATTGCCTACGGCCTGCGCACGCCCATGAGCAGCGCGGAAAAAATCAAGATTAAATACGGTTGCGCCCTGGCCGACATGGTGCCGCCGGACGACATTATCGAAGTGCCCAGTGTGGGCGGTCGAGAATCGCGGCAACTGCGCCGCCAGGTGCTGGCGGAGATTTGCGAGCCGCGCATGGAGGAAATTTTCTCCCTGGTGGACCAGGAACTGGTGCGCTCGGGCAGCAAAAACCTCATCGGCGCCGGCATTGTGCTCACCGGCGGCTGCGCTTTGCTGGAAGGCTGCGAGGAGTTGGGCGAGCAGGTGTTTAATCTGCCCACTCGTGTGGGCTACCCCCGCAATGTGGGCGGGCTGACCGATGTGGTCAACTCGCCTAAATTCGCCACGGCTGTGGGCCTGCTGTGCTACGGCGCCGGCGAGCAGGGGCCGCCTGCGGAAAAGAAAATGCGCAAGCGCGACCGCGACACCAACCTGTTTGAGTCAGTCTATCAGGGCATGAAAAAGTGGTTTACGGATATTTCTTGAAAATATGAGAGCGCGGTCCGACAAAGCAAAAAACCTTGTCAATCTTGGCCTTAAGCGCTATAGAGGTTTTCTAGAATTTTTTTAAAAAAAATTAAATAATCAGGCAAAAAACTATTTACCTCATGCGGCTCCTAGGCTATAAGGTAATCATCATTTCGGAGGGTTGTGTATGGAATTTCTGGAACTTGGCGAACCCGGATCTGCTAGAATAAAAGTGGTGGGCGTTGGCGGCGGCGGCGGCAATGCGGTCAACAACATGATCAGCTCCAGCCTGCAAGGCGTCACTTTTATTGCAGCCAATACCGATCTTCAGGCCTTGGGCCGCTCTCAGGCGGATGTCAAAATTCAATTGGGCGACAAGCTGACCAAAGGCCTTGGCGCCGGAGGCAACCCTCAAGCCGGGCAGGATGCGGCTATGGAGAGTCTGGAAGCCATCCGCGAAGCGGTGGGCGACAGCGACATGGTCTTTGTCACCGCGGGCATGGGCGGCGGCACCGGCACGGGCGCGGCCCCGGTTATTGCCCAGGCCGCCCGGGAAATGGGCGCTCTGACTGTGGGCGTGGTCACCAAACCTTTCTATTTTGAAGGCAAGCGCCGCATGGACGCCGCCGAGCGCGGCATTCTCGCTTTCCGCGAGCATGTGGACAGCCTGATCACCATTCCAAACGACCGTCTGCTGACTTTGGCGCCCAAAAAAGCCGCCTTCATTGATATGCTCAAAAAATCCGACGAAGTGCTTTACCATGCAGTGCGCGGTATTTCCGACCTGATCATGGTTCCCGGTCTTATCAACCTTGACTTTGCCGATGTGCGCGCGGTCATGGGCGAGGCTGGCCTGGCCATGATGGGCGCAGGGGTCGCCAGCGGCGAATCCCGAGCCAGGGAAGCGGCCATGAAAGCCATCACCAGCCCGCTCCTTGAAGATGTGTCCATTGACGGCGCGCGCGGCGTGCTGATGAACGTGACCGCCTCTTACGAAGTAACCATGGAAGAAGTGGCCGAAGCCATGAGCATCATTGAGGACGCTTCTGACGAAGACGCTCAGATCTTCTTCGGCGTGGTCTTTGACGATTCCGTGGAGGACGAGATCCGCATTACGGTTATTGCCACCGGCATTGAGCCCAAAGGCGTTCATATGGGCGACAGCGTGGGCGGCACAGTGAAGATGTTCCCCTCGCGCGGCGGAGCGGCTAACCATGCGCCCGGCGGCTTAGGGCAGGGCTTCGGCGGCGGACAGGCTTCCGCCAAGCAAGCGTCTGCGGCGGCCCAGCCCGGAGCGTGGTCTTTGCAGGGTGAGGAGGGCGTGGGCGTACCCCGCCCGGTGCGCAGCTATGCTGACGGAAACCGGGATGTGCCTGCGGTGATGCGTATGCAGGGCGGAGCCAGGGCCGCTACCCGTGAGGCCCAGCGCGGCAACCATGCCCCCGGTGAAAATGATTTTGTGTTTGATGAGGATGAATTTGAAATTCCGTCCTTTATCCGTAAGCAAGCGGATTAGGACCGCGTTTTTTAAATGTGCTTTGTCCCGCGTCCGCCTGCTGAGCGGACGCGGGATTTTTTTGAGTGCATAAAACCCTCGTCGCGTTTGCGCAACAAACCATATTCGGGCAGCTCATGAATCTGTTGGCCGCGCTCTTGCGCACTTGCGAAAATCACATGCGCCTTATCGGCAGCCGGGAAATTCTGAAGTACCTCGGACCCGGCATTCTGGTTACCGTAGGCTTCATCGATCCCGGCAACTGGGCGGCCAATCTGGCGGCCGGAGCTGAATACGGCTACTCTTTGCTGTGGATGATCAGCCTGTCCACGCTCATGCTCATTGTTTTGCAGCACAACGCGGCTCACCTCGGCATTGTCACCGGCGAGTGCCTGGCCGAGGCCATCACTAAATTTTTGCCCCGACCTGTGGCGTTGCCGGTGCTTTTTTCCGCGCTGGGCGCTTCAGCCATGACCAGCCTCGCGGAAATTTTAGGCGGGGGCATAGCGCTGCACTTGCTTTTCGGTTTGCCTGTTCCCGTGGGGTCGACCCTGGTGGCCGCATTCACCAGCTTGATGGTTTTGACCAACTCCTATGCCAAGATCGAGCGTTGGATCATCGGTTTTGTCTCCATCATCGGGTTTTCATTTTTGTATGAGCTGACCCTGGTGAGCGCCAACTGGACGGCCGCAGCCACAGGCTGGGTCATGCCCGCTTTTCCGGAAGGTTCCATGCTGGTGATTATGAGCGTGCTGGGCGCGGTGGTCATGCCGCACAATTTGTTTTTGCATTCGGAAATCATTCAAAGCCGGCAGTGGAACCTTGAGGGTGAGGCTGTGGTCGAGCGTCGGCTGAAGTATGAATTTCTGGACACGCTTTTTTCCATGCTCATCGGTTGGGGTATCAACAGCGCCATGATTCTGCTGGCTGCAGCCGCTTTTTGGGCTCACGGCATCAGCGCAAGCGAGTTGGAGCAGGCGAAACTCTTGCTGGAGCCGCTGCTGGGGGACGGCGCCGCGGTCATATTCGCCGTGGCGCTGCTTTTGGCGGGCATCGCCTCATCCATCACTTCCGGCATGGCCGGGGGCATCATCATGGCCGGCATGGCCGGCGAGGCTTACACCACACGCGACAAACACAGCCGTTGGGGCGTGCTGTTTTCGCTGTGGGCCGGCGTAGTAGGCATTTGGGCGGTCAGCGATGCGTTCAAGGCTCTGCTTATTTCGCAAATGGTTCTTTCCGTGCAATTGCCCGTGACCATGGCCGTCCAGATTTATCTGACCTCATCAACGCGGGTGATGGGCAAATACGCTAACGGACCTTACCTCAAAGCCCTGCTTATCCTGTTGTTGGCGGTGGTGGGCGGGCTCAACATCGCATTGCTGCTTAGCGCCGTTGTTTAGAATACTGCTTCGGAGCGGGGGCTGTATTGGCATGCTCACGGCAGATATTTTTCCAACTTGACCATAAGTTCATCGGTATTTAAAGGTTTGCCGATATGATCGTTCATGCCCACGGCCAGACACTTTTCAATATCTTCACGGAAGACGTTGGCGGTCATGGCAATGATGGGAATGGAAGCGGCCCGGGGAAAGGTCGTGCCGCGGATGTGTTTTGTGGCTTCATAGCCGTTCATTTCCGGCATGTGGATATCCATGAAGATCAGGTCATATTTTTCCGGGGCGGCCGCAAAGGCGTCGCACGCGGCGCGGCCGTTTTCCGCGGAATCGATTTCAATTCCCGTGCCTTCCAGCATGGTGATGATTATCTCGCGGTTAATTTCCACATCTTCGACCAGTAAAATGCGTTTGCCTGCAAAGGTGCTGTTTTTACGCATCCCGTCAAGAGCCGGTTCGGTTTTGGGCGCCGCATCCTGTTTGGCGCCGCCGATTCCTGTGCGGATGGTGAAAATAAAGCGCGCCCCTTGCCCCGGTTCTGATTCAATCCGGATTTTGCCGCCCATGAGCTCAATGATTTTTTGCGAGATGGCCAGCCCCAGGCCTGTGCCGCCGTATTTGCGCGAGATGCTGCCGTCGGCCTGCTCAAAGGGGCGGAACAACTTGGCCTGCTGTTCTTTAGAAATGCCGATGCCTGAGTCGGCCACTTCTATTTGCAGTATGCAGCCATTTTTTTGTTTTTCAGGCAGGCGTTCTATGCGCAAATTAATACGTCCGCCTTTGGGGGTAAATTTGTTGGCGTTGCTGAGCAAATTAGCCAGAACCTGAGCCAGCCTTTGCCGATCCGCAATCAAAGCTGTCGGCACGCTCCCGCCTACAGTAATCTTGAAATTCTGGCCTTGCTCTTCAATTTTATGGCGGATTACGGTTTCGACCTGGCGCAGCAGAGCGGCCAGCGGAAAATCGGTCTCAGACAGCTCAAGTTTGCCCGCTTCAATTTTGGACATATCGAGCACGTCGTTGATGACCCCCAAAAGGTGATCAGACGCCTCGCTGATCCTGCCCAGGCAGTACTCTTTTTTCGCTGGATCCAAAGAGGCTTTGGCGATTTCGGTCATGCCGATAATGGCGTTCATGGGCGTGCGCATTTCATGACTCATGCGCGCCAGAAAATTGCTTTTGCTCAGGCTTTCTTCTTCAGAGCGCATTTTTTCAACCCGCGTGCGCACCAGCATGTAGCTTAAGGCGAGCATAAGCACGAAGCCTAATGACCCGAGCGCGAGCGCCAGACCGTAAACCGGCTGATAATAACTTGCGCGCGGGATGATTGTGCCGATGTGCCAGCCGTTGAAAACAGTGCGGAAAAAGATAACGCTGTCGGTTTTATCGGTGTCGGTGAAATCCATTGCGGAGATGGGTTTTCCGTCTGCAAACATTTGAGCGAGCTTGGGATAATCGCCGCCGGCTTTAGACATATTCACGCCGACGAGATGTTCGTCCCGGTGGGTGATAAAATTCAGCTTATCGTCGATTAAAACCCCATAACCGTTGCCGACAATGTGTTGCCGATGCACATAATCGGCGATTCGGGTCAACTTTAAATCCACGGCCAGAATGCCGTAGGCGGCACCGGCCCGGTCAAATAATTTTTGGGAAAAACTGATGCACAGTCCGCCTGTTTCCGCGTCGGTATACGGTTCGGAAAAAAATATTTTGCCATTGCTGTTTTCAGCTCCGATATGCCACGGCCTTGATTCAGGCCTGTAGCCGGGCGGAGGCACCCAGCCAGAGCCGTCGAGGAATTCGCCCCTGATATAGGCGTATATTTTCATGAAGTCCGGCAGGGGCGAGCGCGTAGCGTTGAAATAGGCGTTGGTGCTGCGCAGAAAGGTCAGAATTTCCGCATTGCTTTCCTTGTTGTTGAGCATGTTTTCCACGGTCTGCACCACATTGGCGAACAAAAGCTCTGTTTCCGTGAGCCCGGCGGAGACAGCCGTCTGGGTTGTATCCATGCTGGCTTCGCCGATGAGCAACATCTGATTGCTCACCGTACGGCTCACATAAACATAGCTTACCAGCACCATGGCCAGAAAGGCGATGAGGACGAACAAAATTTGCTGATAATTTGTCCTTATCAGTTCTTTTGTGTTCAAACTGCATGCCTTTGGCCCGGTATGGCCGAGTTGGGAGAGTTAGCCTTCAGAGGGCGGGGGTACGTAATCGTAGGCCAATTCTTCAAAAGACGTGTATTCGGCCACGTAAGCAAGGCCGCAGGTGCCGGTGGGGCCGTTGCGCTGCTTGCCGATAATGACTTCGGCTTCGGCTTTGCGCGGGTTGTCATCGCGTTTGTTGTACACTGCGTCCCGGTAAAGAAAGAGAATGACGTCGGCGTCCTGTTCAATGGCGCCGGATTCGCGCAGGTCGGACAGCATGGGCCGCTTGTTGGTGCGGTCT
>CBDTYX010000125.1:0-6101 GCA_965364745.1 uncultured Desulfovibrionaceae bacterium
GCCCCCCTTAACCCTTATTGGATATCGGAAGAGGGCGGCGGGGATAAAAAATTAAGACCTATATTAACCGACAACCCGTTGATGCGAAATTCGCCGTGTCGCATGCGATTTTCGCGACAACGCAAAAAAACAAAACCAAAGTATTATTCAGGAGAAAGATTATGATTAAAGGCAAGGCCGCATTACTGGTCATTGACATGCAGTATGACTTTTTGGACAAGGACGCGCCCGTGCACTGCATCGGCGGCATGGCCATGGTCCCCAAAGTGCGCAAACTCATCGATTCCTGCAAGGCGGCGGGCATTCCCGTCATCTTCACCCAGGAAGTGCACCGGCCCAGCGGCATCGACATGGGCCGCGAACTGGACGGCAACGAGCCCGACCACTGCCTCATCGGCAGCCGGGGCGTGCAGATTCACGACGACCTGACCCCGGCCGCCGACGACTACCTGGTGCCCAAGGCCCGCTACGACGCCTTTTTGGGCACGGACCTGCCCTTCCTCTTGAACGGCCTGGGCGTGAACGCCGGCGACACCCTGATCGTCTGCGGCGTGGCCAGCAACGTGTGCGTGCACTACACCTCGGCCGGGGCGCACCAGCGCGACTACCACATTAAAGTGGTGGAAGACTGCTGCGCCGGGGCTTCGCTTGAAGCCCACGAAGCGGCCATGCAGCAGGTGGACTATCTGCAGCACGGCGCGCGCATTACCCTGGACGCCATGCTCAAAGACATCGCCGCCTATAAAAAATAGCGCCGCGGCGCCTAACCGGCCGCAACGCGTCGATTTATTGCGAAGCCCGGGGCATAAACCCGGGCTTCGCGTTTTTTAACCGCCCGGCGGACTTTTTTGGCCGCGCCTTGCCCGCGGGACGCATTTCATACACACTTTTCGCATTTTTATCTTAATATGCTCAAAAAATGCGTTAATTTCATCAATAACGACAAATAATACCGGAAAAATATTCTGTTGTTGCCATTACCCCCAGGTTGGTTATATAAATAATACTAGCTGGATTGCTGTTTATCCCCTGCCTGCAGAGGAAAACATAGCGTTCACGAGTTTCTGTTTTCATGAATTTCTGCAAGGAGGTAATTCAATGAAACAGGCATCTTATCTTGTAGCGGCCCTGCTTGCTTTGTGTGTGGCCCTGGCCGCGGGCCCGGCATTCGCGCAGACCGGCGACGAGCCCAAGCTTACCCCGATTAAGGAAGTTTGGGACCTGCCGGCCGAAACGCCTGTGGCTGTAGAGGGTTACATTACCAAAGGCCTGGCCCCGAATAAGTATATTTTGGATAAAGACGGCGACCAGGTGCGCGTGAATATCGACAGCGACGCCTGGGGCGGCGACCCTACCGACGATAAACAGCTCATCGTCGTCTACGGCGAAACTTCCAAACGCGGCCGCACTGTGGAAATTGAAGTCGCTAAAGTGGAAAGGAAGTAAACGCCCCGAAGAAAACACGCCCGGCAAGCGCCATGCCGCCGTAAGGCGCGGCAAAGGAACTCGGCCGGTCCTTATAAATTTGCTCCGACTTTGTAAGGAGGTTTTCCATGAAGCAAACTTATTATTTTATGGCGGCGCTGTTTGCGCTGTGTCTCGCTCTGGCCGCGCCGGCCGCTTTTGCCCAGGAGGGCGAATCCGGCGGCGAACAACAGATCATGACCATCAAAGAAGCCAAAGCCCTGGATAACGGCGCTGAAATCGCCATTAAGGTGATAGTGACCAAGGGCCTGGGCGCGGGCAAGGTGGCCGTGGAAGACGAGACCGGCGCCATGCGCGCCAAGGTGGACAAGGATATGTGGCCCGACGGCAAGCCTGTGCGCGACGGCACCGAAGTGACCATTTACGGCACGCTGTACAAGCGCGGAAACCTCGCGGAAATAGAAGCCACAAAAGTGGTTGTGAACTAGCCGCGCGAGGCGCGTCCACGGCCTGTGCGCCTAAAGCCCTTGTCTTGCGGCGGGGGGTCTTGCGGTTTACGCGCAAGCGCGGCGGCTGTGAATTTTAAACGCAAAAAGCCGGGCCATTCGCCCGGCTTTTTTTGCGCCCGGCGCTTAAAAAAACAGGAAGCGCCGCCTTGAACGTATTGCGCGCCAAAAGCAGCTGTGTTATATGAATAATAGGCCGGGAGGTTGTATATATGCCGGAACTGTGCCGCTTTTACGGCATTGTCATCAAAATGTTTTTCTTTGACAATGTTCAGCACAGTAAGCCCCATGTTCACGCTTATTACAATGAATATGAAGCGACTTTGGGCATTGATGGAGAAATGCTGGCGGGCAGCCTGCCGGTAAAGCAGCTTAAGCTTGTGCTGGCCTGGATGGCCATTCACGAAGAGGAGCTGTATGCAGCCTGGAATCAGGCTGTTAAAAATGAGCCTTTTGGCCCTATTGAACCTTTGCGCTAGGCAGGGAAAACGGTCATGTACATTTTAGATGGCATCGCTTACGCCGGCGAAACCCAAAAGCCGATAAAAATCGTCTCCGTGCGCCCCATGGACGACTATAAACTTTTGGCGCGTTTTTCCACGGGTGAAGAAAAAATCTTTGATTTTCGCCCTCTTTTGGATACGCCCTGTTTTAACCCCCTCAAGGACAAAAGCATCTTTAACGCCGTTTATGTGGATTACGGCGCCCCGGCATGGTGTGACGGCAAAATAGACATTGCGCCGGAAAAACTCTATCGAGACGGCATGCCCACAAAATAAGCGCTGCGCCGCGCTTAAAAGCAGGCTCATATTTTTAATATCCTCCTTAAAAGCCGGGCCATTCGCCCGGCTTTTTTTGCGTCTTGTTGCGTTTAGGCAAAGGCACGGCTTTGCGCATGTTTCCGGCGGCGACACGCCGGGGGTTTGCGCCTGATACTGCATCGCCCCTGCCTTTTGCCTGAAAACAAAGCAGCCCGTCGGCATGAAGTGAGCGGCGCAGCCGTTGCTCATTTCATGCCGGCGCATGGGGTTTACAATCAAACAGGCCCGGAGGCAGAAGCTACCTCCCCCGGCGGCCGGCGTTTTGGGGGGTGAGCAGAAAAATGGCCGACGCGGCCACCGCGGTTAAGCCCACCACGATGTAGGCGAAATGGAAGGCGCTTAAGGGGCTGCTGACGGCGTACTGATCGAGCGGCTGATACAGGCGCAGCAGCATGGCGCCCACGGCCACGCCGAAGCTGGTGGCCAGTTGCATTATAACGGAGAGCAGGCCGTTGCCGTCGCTTTCGTGCTCGCGGGGCAGGTCGATGAGGGTGACCGTGTTCATGGCCGTGAACTGCATGGAGTTGATGGTGCCGAGGATCGTGAACAGAATGATCATGGCGATGATGTTGGTGTGGGTGTCGATGGCCGCAAAGCACATGGCCAGCAGGCCCAGAACAATGGTGTTGAACACCAGGAAGCGCCGGTAGCCGTAGGCTTCCAGCAGGCGGTTGATGATGATTTTTCCGAGCATGGCCGAAGCGGCCAGCGGCAGAATTAAAAGGCCCGTGGCGAACGGCGAATAGCCCAGGCCCACCTGCAAAAGCAGCGGGGTAAGAAACGGCAGGGCCCCGTTGCACAACCGGGCGCAGATGTTTCCGCGAGGCCCACGCTGAAGCTGCGGGTGCGAAACATGCCCGGCGAAAACAGCGGCTCGCGCACGCGGCCCGCCCGCCTCCAGAAAACGAACATGCCTAAAAAACCGGCCACGGCCAGGGCCAGGGCCGTGCTGTTCCCCATGCCCATATCGCCGGGACCTTCCAGGGCGAGTGACAGGCAGATCATGCCCGCGCCGAACAGGGCGAAGCCCCACCAGTCAAAACCGAGCTCGGGCTTGTCGCGCAAATCGGGAAAATAGCGCAGGGAAAGAACCGCGCCCAAAATGCCGAAAGGCAGGTTGATTAAAAATATCCAGGGCCAGGAGGTGTATTGGACCAGAAAGCCGCCCAGCACCGGGCCGCCCAAAGGACCGAGCATGGCCGGGATGCTGATGAAGCTTAAGACCTTGACGATTTCGCCGCGCGGGAAGGATTTGAGCACGGCCAGCCGCCCCACGGGCACCATGAGCGCTCCCCCGGCGCCCTGCAGCACGCGCGCGGCCACCAGAATCTTGAGGTTGGGGGCCAGGGCGCAAAACAAGGAGCCCAGGGTAAACAAAAAAATGGCCAGGATGAAAACGCGCCGCGTGCCGAAGCGGTCGGCCAGCCAGCCCGAGGCCGGAATGAGCACGGCCGCGGTCAGCAGATAGCAAATGACGATGGCCTGCAAATGCAGGGGGCTTTCGCCCAGGTCTTTGGCTATGACCGGAATGGCCGTGGTTACAATGGTGGAGTCCAGCATCTGCATGAGAAACGCGATGCTGACCAGCCAGGGCAAAATGGCCAGAGTGCGGGCGTCGGGGGAGGAACAGCCGCCGTCTATGTTCGGCGCGCAGATTTGCGCCGCGGGCGAAGGCCCGCCTTGCGCCGAAACAGATGCGCCTCCGGCGGCCGAAGGGACTTTTCGCCCCTCCGAAATCCCGGTCAGGGGCGGATCCCCTGAATCTCTATGATCCGAGTCAGATGTCGCCATTACAGTTTTCTCCAGCACCCGGCGCCGCGCGCTTTATTGCATGCCTTTCGCCCGGCCGCCCGCCCGGACTTATATGCTCCCCCTCAATTCCGATTAAAGAGGGGGGAGGGGGTCCGAGAGAGCGGAAGGCCCGCCTCCAGCGGCGCAAGCAAAGCGCAGCACGGCCGCAGGCGAGCCCGCAAGCAAGCGGGCCTTGCGGAGGAGGACAGCGGCGACAAGGGCCGGCGGCCCTTGAGGTTTCCGCTCTCCCGGTTAATTCCGCAAATCTTTATAGAAAGAATAATCAGTCTTTACGTTTTTGTCTTCATCCAAAACAGCGGCAACGCCCTGGTCCTCAAGTTTGCGGCCCAGCGAGGAATCGAACAGGCCCTGCAACGGCTCGAACATCATGCGCCAGAAGTGCTCCCAGTTGGCGATCTGCTGCTCGAAAGGAGCCCCGGACGCGGCCTCGCCCTGCCCCGCCGCGGGGTTTGCCGGATCAGACCAGCCCAGATCGCGGGACATGAGCCCCAGGGTTTGGGGCCGGGCATCGAGCAGCCCGGAAACCGCCCGGCGCAGCGCCTCGGCCGCGCCTCGCGAAGGCTCGTTGTCCTTAAAAGCGCACATGTATTGCAAGGTATACAGGCAAAGCAACGTTTCCAAATAAATCATCCGCACATCGCCCTCAAAGGTCCGCAAGAGATATTCCAGACGGCGCAAACTTTCCTTGCAGACCTGAAAGGCCGAAACCTGAATGGTCTCGTAAGGCGCGGACTGCTCGCGCAAAGAACTCTCCAGCCAGGCCCGGAAGCGCAGCAGCATGTCGGCCCGGCTCAAAACCCTCACCTGGCGCAAGTCGGCCGCGGTGCAGGCCATGACCTTATACCCGGCCGCGCGCACCCGGCTGCAAAAATGATGGTCTTCATGGGTGCGGGCCGTATAGCCGCCAAAGCCGCCCACGGCCTCCCACACGGCGCGCGGCAGCAGCCAGGCCGCGCCGGACACGAAATCCGTTTCGCCCTCGGGCCGCAAGTGATGGTCCACCTCGCGCAAATACCGCGAAACCGCATCTTCCCCGGCGTCGGAAACCACAGCCCCGCCCACCAGGCCCACGCCCTCCTGCCCGGCCACCTCAAAAGCGGCGCGCAGCCAGGGCGCCTGCGGACGGATGTCACAATCAAGCGAAAGGATGTATTCGCCCCGTGCGGCGGAAAGACCGGCCGCCTTGCACACGCCCGGCCCCGCATTGACCGGCAGGCGAATGACCTTGACCTCGACGCCCGGGGCGGCCGCGGCTTCCGGGCCTGGCGCATACGGCTCCGCTGATCCGTCATCCACGACAATAATCTCGCGCGGGCGCACGGGCCAGGCCGCGACCGCGCGCAAGAGTTCGTCAGCCAGGCGGCCGTCGTTGTAAGTGTAAGTACACAAGGTAAAATCAGGGGCAAGGGATGTGTTTGTATTCATAATGAGCGCGAAGATACACCATAAATTCAGGAGTATCCAGAGGGTTTTGGAGGTTGAGGCAAAGGCGGGAGAGGGGAACCTTAAGAGGATAATCCCCTTAAGGTTCCCCTCT
>CBDTYX010000126.1:0-5994 GCA_965364745.1 uncultured Desulfovibrionaceae bacterium
GCGGCTCGCGTGTTTTTTTTGACCGGCTGCAAGGAGGGCGGCGCATATTTTTTTTCTTCCTGGCGGGGCAGGGCTTTAGTTTGTGCCTTGAGCGCGGCAAAAGCGCCTAAATCGCTTAAAGTCAAGGCTGAGCCGTGTGGCGCAAAGCTGTCCGGGGACGGCGTTGCAGAGCGCCGCTCCGGAGCGGTCGGAGCGGCCGGGAGTGCTGCCGGTTCCGGCGCGGACTTGAGCGTAAGCTCAGATTCGGCGGTTTGCGGCGCTGCGGCTTGCGGGGCGGGATCGGATCTGCGGGCGGCGCCGTATTTGGCGTTGCCCGGCTCCAGGGGGGCCACGCCGCTTTCGCGCATGAGCCCGGCAAAAAAGTCGTCGTCCGCAGCAGCGGCGGCGGATG
The DNA here is from genome assembly GCA_965364745.1 of uncultured Desulfovibrionaceae bacterium. GTDB lineage: Bacteria > Desulfobacterota > Desulfovibrionia > Desulfovibrionales > Desulfovibrionaceae > JAVBRZ01. Next base: position 392 of record CBDTYX010000126.1, read on the forward strand.
GAGCTTGGCCTCGTTTTTTCGTTTTTACCGGGTCCGAGCGCGCGCCTTCGCGCGCATCGCGATACCGGGATTTATCCAGATCTCTAAACGGGTTGTTTGCGGAATCTTCTTTGCTCATAGGAAATACGCGGCCGGGACTTTCAAGTTGAGGGCGCGGGCGGCTGATCCGGCTATAGTTTTTCGGCCCGCGCCTGGCGCAGCCAGGCGTACCAGGGCTGCAGGCCGGTGCGCTCGCGGCAGGAAACGCGGAAGATGTTCAAATTGGGATTGAGGGTGGCGGCCAGGCGCGAGGCTTTGTCCACGTCAAAATCCACATAGGGCAAGAGGTCGGTTTTATTGACCAGCATGACCGAGGCCAGGTTGAACAGCAGCGGATATTTCTCCGGTTTGTCGTCGCCTTCGGGCACGCTTAAGATAGCGATCTTATGGTCTTCGCCGCAGGAAAATTCCACCGGGCAGACCAGATTGCCCACGTTTTCAATGAACAGGATATCGATATTGTCCAAGGGCAGGTGGGGCAGGGCGTCGCGGATCATGAAGCTGTCCAGGTGGCAGCCGCCGTTGGTTTCGATCTGGTAGGCGGCGGCCCCGGTGGCGGCCACGCGGCGGGCGTCGTTATCCGTTTTCAGGTCGCCCTCAATGACGGCCATGCGAAATTCCGGGGCAAGGTCGGTGAGGGTGCGTTCAAGCAAGGAGGTTTTGCCCGCGCCGGGCGAGCTGATCAGGTTAAGGACCAGAATTTGCCTTGCGGCGAACATGGCGGCCAGTTCTTTGGCCACGTTCTCGCCGGATTCCATAACTTGGCGGTTAACGTTCAGTTCCATGTTTATTCCACCTCCATGCTGTCGATGTACAGTCCCTTGCCGGTAATGACCTGATGGCCGAGTTCGCGCCCGCAAGCCGGGCAGGGCATAAACAGATCGCGGCGGGCCGTGGGGCTGAACACGTGGTCGCAGCCGCTGCAGGCCAGGGTGGCCGGTTCTTCCAGCAGCACCATTTCCGCGCCGGCCAGCGGGGTGCGTTCCGTAAGAATGGCAAAAGCGGTGGTCATGGCTTCGGGCAAAACATGGCTTAAAGCGCCGTAGCGCAAGGTCACCCGAATGAGGCGGGCTTTTCCGGCTTTGGTCATTTCTTCCTTGATAATATTCAGCAAACTGGCTGTAAGCGACATCTCGTGCATGTCTACAAAGTAATGTAAAAAGCGGCGGAGGTCTAGAGTTTGCTAAGGGCTTTCATCCGGGACCGGGAAAAAAATTTGGAGAAGACAATCTTTTTTGATTTTAATCTTGACAATCATTTTCATTTAGATATTCTATTTCCAGCAATTAGTTACAAAAATTGCCGAGAGAAATTATGGGCGCTTTGAAGAATGAATGTTTCAGGTCTGCGGAAGACGCGGCGCGGGAAGATTTGACGCTGTGCGACGCTCCGCGCGGCTGTTGTTTGCGCATTACCCGTCTGTGCAGCGGGCCCAAGGAAAACTGCCGGTTGTGCGCCCTGGGCCTCACGCCGGGCACGCAAGTGCGGATTTTGTCCAGCGGCGCGGGCCTTATGCGCCTGTGGGTGCGCGATTACAGCCTGGCTTTGGATGCGGCTCTGGCCCGCAATGTGGCCTGCGAATTTGTCGACGTTTAGCTTAAACCGCTCCGCTTGGGGTGATTTTAGGGAGATGATGCGGACAGCGCGAGCATAGGGATGGAGGCCGAAGCCGCGCTGCCGGGTTATTTTTTGTTGCGCCGCATGGGACTTGTGGACGCCGGGCCAAGCCGTAGAAAAGGCGGAGGACCGGCCGGGTCAGAGCCGGAGGGCGCTTCTTCCGGCGCGCGTTCGGTTGCTGAAGAAGAAAAGGACTGACTTGCTTATGCAAACATATATTGTTATCGGGCTGATTATTGCGGCCGCGGCGTATGTGGCCTACAACCTTTTGCGGCGGCTGGGCTTTTTGGGCGCGGCGGCCGGCTGTGGTTGCGGTTGCGACGGGTGTCCGTCCTTGCCCTCGCGCGGCAAGCAGGGCGGGCCAGAGCTCAAGGCGCGGCCAATGTCGGAGCAGTCGGGGCCGTGCTGTGGTTGCGCCGCGGCGGATGCCTGCGTGCAGCAAAATGCCTGCCTCGGCAACGCGGAGATTAAGCCACGCCGGTAGCTGAATTTTTTTTCAACATTGAATGATAATGACTTTCAAAATCGGTAATAGGGTGAATATATGGAAGACATGAGTTTACGTCGCCTGGCCGTGGGGCAAAAGGCGGAGATTATGGAGGTCAGGGCCTCCGGCGAAATGGGGCGTCGCATTCGGGACATGGGCCTGGTCTCCGGCGCTGTCGTCGAGGTTAAGGGCCGTGCGCCGCTTAAAGACCCCGTGGCCCTGCGCATCAATGATTTTACTCTCATGCTCAGGAATAACGAAGCGGATTTTATTCGGGTGCGCCCGCTGTAGCGCGCCGAGCGACCATGGGAGAGGGAACCGCAAGGGGCTCTCCCCGTGAGGTTTCCTCTCCCCCGGTCTCCCTCACCCTCATTAGTTCCTATTGTCGAGAGAATGTAAGCCCGCCGGGCAGGCGGGATGAGAGCTTTGCGGGGCTCACACGGCTCGGCGCATGTAGATGCAAACTTGTTTTTATAAATTTCGAACGCAGACCGCTAAAGGAAGTGATCATGTCCAATGAATTGTTTTGCATAGCCCTGGCGGGAAACCCCAACAGCGGCAAAACAACGGTATTTAACGCCTTGACCGGGGCCCGCCAGCATGTGGCCAATTACCCCGGCGTGACTGTGGATAAAAAAGAGGGACTTGTGAAAGTGCCCGGCGGCGAAGCCAAAGTCATGGATCTGCCCGGCACCTATTCCCTGTCGGCCTACTCCCTGGAAGAGCTGGTGGCCCGCCGCGCCCTGGCCGACGAGCGCCCCGACGTGGTCGTGGACATCATTGACGCCAACGCCCTGGAGCGCAACCTCTACCTCGCCGTGCAGCTCATGGAAATGGGCCTGCCCGTGGTCCTAGCGCTGAACATGATGGACGAGGTCAATAAAAAGGGCATCAAGATCAATGTGGAAAAGCTGGCCCAGCTTCTGGGCGTGCCCGCGGTAAAAACCATCGCCCGCACCGGCGGCGGCCTCGACCAGCTCCTTGCCGCGGCCTCCTCCCAGGCCGAGGCGCATAAAGGCCGGCCCTGGGCGCCGCTGCTCATTTCCTACGGCCCGGACCTTGATGCCGCGCTCAAGGATATGACCGCCAAAATTGAAGAGGCTAGTTTTTTAACCGACCGCTACCCGGCCCGCTGGATCGCGCTCAAATACCTGGAAAGCGACGAGGAAATCCACAAGCTGGGCGCGGCGGCCGATTCCGACCTGCATGCGGCCCTCCTTGCCGTCACCGCAGAGGCCGCCGCGCACCTCGACGCCACTCTGGGCACCTATCCCGAGGCCATCATCGCCGACTACCGTTACGGCTACATCCACTCCATTTTAAAGCAAAACGTGCTCGTCAAGCCGGAAGACACCGCCGCCCGCGTGGCCCTGTCCGACCGGGCCGACAGCGTGCTCACCCATAAGTTCGCCGGGCCGCTGATCATGTTCGGCATTCTGTATCTGGTTTACAAAATCACCTTCGTCATCGGCGAAATTCCCATGGGCTGGGTGGAGGACTTCTTCGGCTGGGCCAACGAGTTCGTGTCCGCGGCCATGCCCGACGGCGTGCTCAAATCCCTGATCGTCTCCGGGATTATCGACGGCGTGGGCGGCCTCATGGGCTTCGTGCCGCTGATTATGGTCATTTTCCTGCTCATCTCCATCCTGGACGACTCCGGCTACATGGCCCGCATAGCCTACATGCTCGACCGGGTCATGCGCGTTTTCGGCCTGCACGGCTGCTCGGTCATGCCGCTTATCGTTTCCGGCGGCATTGCCGGCGGCTGCGGCGTGCCCGGGGTTATGGCCGCGCGCACCCTGCGCAGCCCCAAAGAACGCCTGGCCACCATTCTGGTCGCGCCGTTTTTGGCCTGCGGGGCCAAACTGCCGGTCTTTCTGCTTCTGGTGGGCGTTTTCTTTGCCGAAGATCAGGCCCAGATCATGCTGCTCATGACTCTCATCGGCTGGTGTGCGGCCCTGCTCATCGCCCGCCTGCTGCGCAGCACTCTTGCCCGGGGCGAGGCCACCCCGTTCGTCATGGAGCTGCCCCCTTATCGCACGCCTACGGTGAAAGGCGTGGCCATTCATACCTGGGAGCGCACCTGGGCCTATATCAAAAAAGCCGGCACCGTGGTTTTGGCCGTGTCCATTCTGCTGTGGGCGGCCATGACCTACCCTGAGCTTAACGATGATGAGGCCTACGTTTTTGAAGGCCAACGCGCGGAAATCGCCAATGGGCTTGAGGCCGGAGGCTTAAGCGAAGCGGACGCGGAGAAGCTGCTGGCCGCTGTTGACGGCGCTGAAGCCGAAGCCGCCTTGCGCAACTCCGTTGCCGGACGCCTGGGCATCGCCCTTGAGCCGGTGTCCCAAATCTCCGGCTTTGACTGGCGCACCAATATCGCCCTCATTGGGGGCGTGGCCGCCAAAGAAATCATCGTCTCCACCCTGGGCACCGCCTATTCCCTGGTTTCCGTGGATGATGAAGACGCGGACGCCGCCAACCTCCAGGCCCGCCTCGCGGCCGACCCGCATTGGAACCCGGCCGTGGCCGCCGCGCTCATGGTCTTTGTGCTTCTCTACGCCCCCTGCTTCATGGTCGTGATCATGATCCGTCAGGAAACCGGCTCCATAGGCTGGGCCGCCTTCAGCATAGTCTTCAACACCATTTTCGCTTTCGCCGTCAGCACCGGCGTATACCAGGTCGGCAAGCTGCTGCTGTAAAGCGAACGCGCGGGGAAGGAAAACCGCAAGGAGCTAAGCCCCTTGCGGTTTTCCCTCCCCGGCCCCCTCCCTTTCCTTAACCCTGATTGTTGATGGGTATAAACGAGTCCTGAATCTGTATCGTCAGTAATCAGTCATTGCCACAAGCGCTGAAATAACGGCATGTTGTAGTGTTTTTAAGTGTGGGCCCGTCCGGATTACCACTTTCCTCCGGCGTGTTGCACTATTAGAGCCCCCCCGGCCACCGCGGCCCAAACGCACAGGCCCAGGGCAAAGGGCCTAAGGCCGCTTTTGGCCATGCGGCGCAGGTCGGCGGCCAGGCCCACACAGGCCAGGGCCCAGATGATCAGAAGCTTCGCCGTTTCATAAAGAGCATTGCTGACGCTCAGCGGAATAAGGTGCAGGCTGGTCAGGCAGGAGGCCAGCAAGAAGAAAATGACGAATTTGGGAAAAGTGCGCGCGATTTGCCGGGGCCGGATTTTGTTTTCCGACTCGCGCCAGGCTGTGAGTATGGCGAAAATAAAGCACAGGGGCACAATCAGGGTGGTGCGCGTGAGCTTGACCACCGCGGCCCAGTCGCCGCTGGCCGGGCCGAAGGAGTAGGCGGTGGCCAGCACGGACGAGGTATCGTTTACGGCCGTGCCCGCCCACAGGCCGAAGCCGAGGTCCGAGAGCCCCAAAAGATGCCCCAGGGGCGGAAAGATGAACACAGCGGCCAGGTTGTATAGAAAAATGGTGGACACCGCATAGGCCACCTC
>CBDTYX010000127.1:0-5973 GCA_965364745.1 uncultured Desulfovibrionaceae bacterium
AATGGGGTTCAAGGGGTCGAAGGTTCAAATCCTTTCATCCCGACCAGCTTAAAAGAAAACCCGGCCTCGCGCCGGGTAGAGATTTACCCCAAAGGGAACTTGAGAAATCAGGTTCCCTTTTCTCGTTTTTCAGGGACGAATCTCAAAAATAAGAAATTTCACTTGGTAATGGGTTGGGAAATGACGGGATTCGGGATGCCCGGAATAGCCTTGCCGAGCTTTCGCGGGCAGGTGCGTGTGTAGAGCGCGGCTGCCAACGCATTTCTTTTTCTGCGGCTGCCGCCATTTCATTTACCAATTCGCCAGGACGAACACCTAAAGCTTCTGTACGTAAAACGAGCATATCGAGATTCGGCACGCTCCGCCCTCCCTCAAAGGCGAAGATGAAGTCTTTGCTTACGTCCACGCTGCCAGCAAGTTGCTGCTGTGAGAGACCAGACGCATTCCTGCGCCTCTTGAGGACACCCGGCATGAAGCTGAAAATTGCTTCAGGTGTCGCCCGCTTAAAGCTTCTGAAAAAATAAGTCCTAGACAAACACGCTGCAACGGCACAGGTATGTTTAAGGTGCAGGAAAGCTGAAAACAGCCGTGTATAAAAGCATTTTGCGGGCGGCCTACCACCGGACAACAAGGAGAGACGACAGGGGGGCATAAGGCAACGACGCCGACAGGCGTCTTTCGCCACGCCGCACAGGAGTTGGCGAAGACAAGTCCGACTACAGGGCCGTGCCTTTGCCGGGCACGAACAAACCAAACATATCCGCGCCTTCGTGCTTGAGCAGCTTTATTTTTTTGTCGATGCCCCCGGCGTATCCGGTCAGACTGCCGTTGGCGCCGACCACCCGGTGGCAGGGAATAATCACGGAAATGGGATTGTGCCCCACCGCGCCGCCCACGGCCTGGCTGGACATGGTTTTTTTGCCCAGCCGAGCCGCCGTTTGTTTGGCGATTGCGCCGTACGTCGTGCACTCCCCGTAGGGGATCTCGCACAAAATCTTCCAAACGGTCTGCCTGAACTCGCTGCCTCTGGGAGCCAAAGGCAGTTCGGAAATGGCGGGTTTTTGGCCGACAAAGTAGGCATCCAGCCACTTTTTGGCCAGAATAAAGACCGGCATATCTGATTTCTCAACGACCTCTCCTGTTGCTGTTTCCGCAAAGTATTTTTGCCCGGCCAGCCACAGGCCGATAATATTTTCGCCGTCGCTGCCCAGGGTCATTTCTCCCAAAGGGGATGCATAGCCGGTTGAATAAAGCATGATAACCTTCCTTGCTTTATGAGGTATTTAGTCTTTGCCGGTCTGCCGCTTAATTGCGGACGGCCTTTGTCCGGAGCCGGCTCGCGGGAGCGGCCGCGCTTTGCCCCGCGCTGCCGGGGGCTTTTGCCCGCTTGAGCTTCTTAAACGTCGGGCCGCGCCGGAGAATTCCACAAATTGATGACGGCATAGCCGCGCCAGGGGCGCCAGTCTTCGGCCGTCTCCAAGATTTCAGCCTCGGACAGCGGGGCCAGGGCCTTTTTCACGCCCAGGTCCGTGTGCGGGAAGGCGTCGGGCCAGCCCAGCCCGCGCATGGCGATATATTGGGCCGTCCAGGGCCCGATGCCGGGAATGGCCAACAACTTTTTAATTTCCGCCTCCGGCCGGGCGCACAGCGTAAAATCGAGCTCGCCGCTGACAACCTTTTGCGCCAGGCCCAGGATGATCTTGGCCCGGGCCCCGGTAATGCCCAAGGGGCCGAGGCGGTCCGCGATATCGCCGGGCAGGGCCGCAATATCCTGCGCGGAAGGAAAAGTATGGGTCAGGCCGCCCAGGCCTGTATCCACGGGCGCGCCATAGGCCTGCGCCAACCGGCCGGCCAGGGTGCCCGCCGCTTTCACGGTTATTTGCTGGCCCAGCACCGCCCGCACGGCCATTTCAAAGGCGTCAAAGCAGCCGGGCAGCCGCACGCCCGGCGCGCACAAGCCGGGACGGATGCTGTTCATGGTTGCCAGGGTTTCATAAACCACGTCCGGGCAGCAATACAGGTCGAATAAATTACGGACGCGGGCCAGCAAATGCGGCAGCGCGGGCAGCAACGCCGAACCGACCGTGACGGCCAGGGCGTTTTTCTTGGGGCGGTGCTCCACCCGCAGCCAGCCGTAAATATGCTTTTGCTCGCCGTTCACATAATGAACCGTGCGCAGGTAGCTGCCGCCCTTAACCGTTTCCACGCCGGGAATGGCCCGGCCGGCCAAAAAATCGATGATTTGCCGCCACGCGTACGGCGGCCGGTAGCCGAGCAACAGGCTGACATCACGGCCGTTGCCCCGCGCGCCGGGGGCCTGCTTGCGCAAGGCCGTGGGCGAGAGGCGGTATTGCGTCTTAAATAAATCGTTGAAACGCCGCAAACTGCCGAAACCGGCGGCCATGGCCACGTCCGTAACCGAAAGCTCCGTGTCCGTAAGCAAATTTTTGGCCAGCAGCAACCTGCAGGTTTGCAGATATTGCACGGGCGAAACCTTGAGCTCGGTCGCAAACGCCCTGCGCAAATGCCGCGCCGAGCACCCCAGCCGGTGCACGTATTCCTCTATGTTCTGGCCGCTGCCGCAATTTTCCTCAAGCAGCCGCGCCGCCCGGCGCACCAGGGCGGAGGTGGCGTCCACCGGCGCCGCGCCGGGCGCGATCTCGGGCCGGCACAAGAGGCACGGCCGATAGCCGGCCTGCTCGGCCGCGGCGGCCGACTCGTAAAACGTGCAGTTTTCCTCTTTGGGCAATTTAGCCCGGCACACCGGGCGGCAGTAAATGCCCGTGGACGAAACCCCGATAAAAAAGCGGCCGTCAAAACGGGCGTCCTTGGCCTTAAAAGCCGCATACCAGGCGCTGGCGTCTATTGGCTGCACGGCTTGTCTCCTTTTCCTTTTGGCTCATAATAACTTTTTTTCTCCCGCGCGCTCGCTGTTTTCGGACATGGAAATATTTTTCTTTAAATGTTTTTTGAGGTTTTTTCCAGGGCGGAAAACCCGCTGCAATTATTTGAATATATTATAGATATATGCCGAATTCAGCTGTTTTCGGACATATTTTTTGTTGGATATCCGTTGCTGCCCGCGCCCGGCCCACCTTTTTTTGCCGAGTTCCGGGCTGGAATGCGGGTTGCATACGCCTTGGGGAAAGGTAAAATTTTCCCAGGAGCGAACTTATGCAGGTCACCAGCTTAGACACATATGCGCTGGCCGCGGCCCAGCGCGCTTACGGCGAGGGCGCGGAAACCCAGATCGGACAAAAAGGCGTCCAGGCCGGAGCGGGCGTCCTCAAGGCTGACCTGGCCTCATTTTCCCCCGAGGCCTATGCCCTGCTGGAGCGGTCCCGCCAGGCCATAAACCCGGCGACCCAAGGTCTGGCCGGAGCGGGCGAAAGGGCCATTGAACCGTCCGAACCCGTTTACTCCGAAGAATTCATCGACAACATCGCGCTCAAGGCTTTTCGCGAAAACGTGCGCGAGTCGCCCGATTTCCCGCAATTGCTGGAAGATATGCGCAGCGGCGACCCCGAGCGCTTTCTGGAGGCCTTCAGCAAAGTGACCAATGTGCTTGTGGATGAGCTGCGCGAGCGCCTGACCGGCGCGGACAGCGATGAGCCGGCCGCCATTGCCGAATCTTTGGGCGCGTTTACAGATACCGACCCGGCCGAATACCTGAAGACCATGCAGGCGCTGCAATGGTCGCCCGCCGGCGGCGACAGAGGACCCGGACTCGCGGCCTAAACTGCGCCGACGAGCGCTTTAACAGTCCATTGCTTACCATCTTCGGGCGGCAACCACCCGCCCGGCTGTTCCGCGGCAACCGTCCGTCCGGATCTTTCCGGGCAGGCGGTTGCCTTTATTCACCCAAGATTATACGCTGAAAAACAGCCCGGCCCATTGCAACCTGCCCGCGCCGGGCAAGCCGGGCTGCGCCCTACAACGGATGGCGGCGGCTTTGCTTAAGGGGACGATGGCGGCGGCCGCGCCTGTGGCGCAACGGATAATCAACCGGCAAACAGCGAGGGGAGCTTATGAACAAATGCAAGATCACCGTGCTCAAGAAAACCCTGGATCGGGAGCTGGTGCAGGAATACGGCGCGCCCGGCCTGGGCGCCTGCCCCATGCTTAAGGAAGGCCAGGTGTTTTACGCCGACTACGCCTGCCCGGAAGGTTTTTGCGCTGAGGCCTGGAAGGCTGTTTACCAATATGTTTTCGCTCTGGCGCACGGCGCGGGCGACGACGGCGGCCTTTTTTACTACGGCGACTGGATCCGCAAACCCGGCCTGGCCATTTGCAGTTGCAACGACGGGTTGCGGCCGGTTATTTTTAAAATCGAGCGCACCGGGCAAGTGTCCGAACGGGATTACGCGCCGGTGGAGTAGCGCCGCGCGGACTGGAGCATTTTCACTTGAAGCGGTCTCTGGGGGAGGGAAACCCCAAGGAGCTGAGCCCCTTGAGGTTTCCCTCCCCCTGCCCTTCCTGAACCCCAATTGATTGATGAACTATCTCAACCGGAATTTGCTATAGGACGGCGAGGCTTTGCTTTAAACACCGGAAGACCGGCAAGCGGTCGACACACCGCCCGCGGTCTCAGAGGTACTTTACATGCACATTGAAAATGATGTTCCCTTACAGAATTTAAACACCTTCGGCGTACCCGCCGCGGCCCGCTATTTTGCGGAAGTTCCCGACGTGGAGGCCCTGCGCGAGGCTCTGGCCTGGGCCAAGGGGCGGGGCTTGCGCGTGATTATTCTGGGCGGGGGCAGCAATATTTTGTTTACCGGCTATGTGGACGGCCTGGTGCTGCGCATGGCCGGCCAAGGCATAGACGTGCAAAGCCTGGGCCGCGGCAAGCGCCTGGTCAGCGTGGCCGCCGGAGAAAACTGGGCGGACCTCGTCTGGTGGGCGGCCAAAGCCGGGTATGGCGGCATTGAAAACCTGTGCCTCATTCCGGGCACGGCCGGAGCCGCCCCGGTGCAAAATATCGGGGCCTACGGCGCGGAGTTCGCCGAAATCTGCCGCAGCGTGACCGCCCTGAACCGCCGCACCGGCGAAGAGCGGGAGTTTTTGCCCCAGGATTGCGCCTTCGGCTACCGCGACAGCATTTTCAAACGCCATGCCGAAGAATGGGTAATCACCAACATCAAGCTGCTGCTTGACAAAGCCGCCCCCCTGCGCACCGAATACGGCGCCCTGCAAGGGCAACTGGCCGCCCAAGGCAAAGAGCGGCCTAACTTTCTGGACGTGGCCGAGGCTGTAGCCGCCATCCGCCGGGCCAAGCTGCCCGAGCCCAAAGACCTGGGCAATGCCGGCAGCTTTTTTAAAAACCCCGCAGTGCCTGCCGCGCTTTACGAAAACTTGCGCGCGGAGCATCCGAACCTGCCCGGCTTTAAGCAGCCCGACGGCGCAATTAAACTTTCCGCAGCCTGGCTGCTGGATACCGCCGGCTGGAAAGGCAAGCGAATCGGGCACGTGGGCTGCTACGCGCGCCAACCCCTGGTCCTGGTCAACCATGGCGGGGCCGACGGCGGCGAGATTTTGGAATTTTCCGAAACCATCCAAGCCGACATCGCAGAGCGCTTCAACGTGCGCCTGGAACGCGAGCCCGTGGTTTATCCGTAGGGTGGGGTTCCCCTCCTCCGGACCTCCTCCCCTCCTGGATCCTAATTGGCGGACTATGTTATGGGTTCTTGCACACCAAGCAGCGGTTGGAGTTCATAGCGGCCAAGCTGGAACTTACGCTGTGCAGCCGGGGGTATTTGACCAGTTGCGCGCTTGCCGGGCCTCTCTTTTATTATGGAACCCTATCCGCACGACTCAACTACCCCTCTTGCTAGGGCCTTTCATATCCAGCCGGAGAACCTGTGCAGCAGCGATGCGGGGCCAGCTTAAAAAAGTTTCGAGATAAAAAACGTTCACCTTTCAAAGGCAAAAGGCATGGATCCCCTGTCTACACAGGGGATGGCGGTACGAGCT
>CBDTYX010000128.1:0-5954 GCA_965364745.1 uncultured Desulfovibrionaceae bacterium
GCTTTTGTAAGGCCGTTCCGAGGTCAGGGCGTCGTACACGTCGGCAATGGCCACAATTCTTGCGGCCAGCGGAATCTCCTCGCCTTTGAGCCCCTGCGGGTAGCCGCTGCCGTCCCAGCGTTCATGGTGTCCGTAGGCAATGCTCCTGGCCGTATTTAAAAAAGAATCTTCCTCTTCCTGCAACTGGATAAAATCGTGCAGCATCTTTTCTCCGTAAATGGGGTGCTGCTTGACAAGGGCGAATTCTTCCTCGGTCAGGCGGCCGGGCTTGAGCAAAACGCTGTCCGGGGTGGCCACTTTGCCGAGGTCGTGCAGCTTTGAAGAGCGGACAATGTCGTCGGCCTCGGGCAGGGAGAGGGTGTAGCCGGGTTTGGGATTGGCCAGCATATACTCCACAATGATGCGCACAAAGGCCGTAGTCCGCTCAATGTGGCCGCCCGTGTAGTGATCGCGCATGTCCGCGGTGCGGGCCAGGAGGTCCAGAGTGATGTTTTCCCGCATTTTCAGTTTGTTGTATGCGGCGTTGAGGCTGCGGGTTTTTTCTTCCACCAGGGCTTCCAGGTGCTTGCGGTGCCTTTGCAGCTCAAGCTGGAAGCGGACTCGGATAAGCAGAGTCTGCGGCTTTACGGGCTTGTGAATGTAGTCCACGGCCCCTGTTTCCAAAGCCAGGGCTTCGCTTTCGTTATCCAGGGCGCCGGTCAGAAAAATAGTGGGAATTTGACTGGTTTCAGGCGAGCTGCGCAGTCTTTGCAGTATTTCCAGGCCGGTCATGCCCGGCATCCACTGATCCAGAAGGATCAGATCGGCCGGATTGGTTTTAAGGTAATTGAGGGCGGCCTCGCCGGACGTGAACGGGCGAACGCTGAAGTTGGCTTTAAGGATGGAGACCACCGTATTTAAGATGATGGCGTCATCGTCTATGGCTAAAATAATCGGTTTGTCCGGCTGCATGCTTTTTTCCAAAGGCCGCGTCCATACTTTTATAAAGCCGTCGGTAGGGTGTCTTTGGCTCTATAGCGGCTTTAATGCAAAAAATAAGCTCGGGAAAATTTTTGTGTAAATTTTAAGAACAAATATCCTATATCTTGGAAAAAGTATAGTGTATTTCAAGAAATATATGCCTACTTTTTTAATATTGTGAAATGAAGGTTTTTTGCGGGCTGAGGGGGGATGAATGAGGGTAAATAAAGACTTTTGCGACAAGGTAAAATCAAGCGGGCGCCGCGAGAGGGGGCGCGCCGAGCCGGCTGAAAAGGCGTTTTACATTGCCGACCGGACAAGATAAGTAAAGGGCATGCATGAAACAACAAATGCAGCTCCGCCTGCGGCGGGCGCAATTGCGGCCGAGCCTTTGCTGGAAGTGAGCGACCTGACTGTGGCTTTTCCCTCGGATGCGGGCCGGGCCTTGGCTGTGGACGGCGTATCGTTCAAACTTTTTCCGGGCGAAACTTTGTGTTTAGTGGGCGAATCGGGCTGCGGCAAAAGCATGACCGCCTTGGCTATTATGGGGCTTAACCCCGCGCCCGGCAAAATTACCTCCGGCCGGATCAAATTTATGGGGCGGGATTTAGCCGGCCTTTCCGGCAAGGAGTGGAGCTTCTTGCGCGGCGATAAAATAGGCATGATTTTTCAGGAGCCCATGACCTCTCTTAATCCGGTATTTACCGTCGGCGAGCAGGTGGCTGAAGGCCTGATGCTGCACAGGGGCCTGTCCCGTAAAGCGGCTCTTGCGGAAAGCGCGTCTTTGTTTCGCCGGGTGGGCATTCCCGCGCCGGAAGACCGCATCCGCGATTTTCCGCACCAGCTTTCCGGAGGCATGCGCCAGCGGGTCATGATCGCCATGGCCATTGCCTGCGGCCCCCGTCTGCTCATTGCCGATGAGCCCACCACCGCCCTGGATGTGACCATTCAGCGCCAAATACTGGAGCTTTTGGGCGAGCTTGCCGCGGAAGGCGGCATGGGCACGCTGCTGATTACCCACGACCTGGGCCTTGTCAGCGAACTGGCCGACCAGGTGGCGGTCATGTATGCGGGGCGCATTGTGGAAAGCGCTCCGGCCCGCGAATTGATGACCAATCCCAAGCACCCCTACACCCTGGGGCTGATCAACTGCCGCCCCAAATTGCCCGCGCCGGGGCGCGCCCTTGCCCGCGAGGCCCGCCTGCCGGTCATTCCCGGCCATGTGCCCGGACTTGCCGAACTGCCCAGCGGCTGCTCGTTCCGTGACCGCTGCCCGCGGGCCATGCCCGTATGCGCCGAACAAATTCCCGACTTTTTTGACGTGTCCCCCGCGCATCAGGCCCGGTGCTGGCTGTTCGCGCCGGGGGGGGGATAAATGAAGAAGCTCTTAGCCCGATCCCCCGGACTTAGAGACATGTCATCCCCCGACTTGATCGGGGGACCCAAACCTTATTTGTTGGCCCGCCAGGATGGCCGGCGGAGACCACGCAGCGCGAGTTTCCAAAAATCGCATTTTATACAAAAAAGCAGGCCGGAACGCTCCAAGGCGTTCCGGCCTGCATAATGTCCAGCCGTAAATTTTTAGAGAAATTACATTCTTTCCAGCTCTTCAGCCTGAAGCAGACTTTCCGGGGAGACCGGGGCTTCGTCGGCGGACAGCACTTTTAAGTCTTCCACGTTCAGACGGACCGCGCCGCGCGGCTTGTTTTTTTCCTGGTCGGCGCGGGCCAGGCGCGAGGAGCCGGCCGCATCTGCGGTCTGGGTTTCACCCAGGCCAAAAGGCACCAGGGCGGCGGTTTTGCCGTCCGCTTCGGCTTGGGCCACAGCGGCGGCGCTTTCGCCTTCCAGAACCTGCACAAAGTCGTCGCCTGTGCGGCCGGAAACGGTTTCCAGGCCGGGCTGGGTTTCAGTGCCCATAACCGACACGGGCGTAGTGCCGCCATGAATGCCTGCAAACGAGGAACGCTCGGATTCAGGCAGGCTTACCCAGCCGCCGTCATTGTTTTTGGATTCTTTGGCGGCGGCCTGCACCGGGGCCAGAGCCATGCACAGACCCAAGACGCAGAGCGCAGCCAGGCCGCTAAACGACAATGCTTTGATTTTGTTGAGCAAGCTCAAACTGTTCATATCTTCCTCACCCTTGTGCCAGCAGGTTTAAAACCAGGCGGAAACCTTGCGAACACGCTTCATAGAATAAGGGTAAAACAGTGTCAAGTAAAGGGCCTTTTTACAATGATTTACAAATGTAAACCATTGAAATATAAAGATATTTTCCTTGAAAATTTTACGTTTTAAAGTCTAGATTTTTTATAGATTCGGGGCGGATGCGGGCTGCTTATTTATTGCTTTATTTTTCTCATAAAATGCCGCCTCACAGGCCAGGCATTTCCAGCGCGGATCATCGCCGGTGATTACGCAACCGCCCAAGGCCACCGCGCCTTCATCCAGGGCGCGCGTGAGCTCGTCCGTAAAATTGGGCAGGCCATAGAGAATGGGCGCCACCCGGGCCGAGCCGCAGAGCGGGCATTTTTCCGGCCTGTGCTCGAATTCGAGACGCGTCTCGGCAGCGGCATTGTCCGGCGTATCCGCGTGCGCTTCTGCGGCGCTGAATGCAAGGAGCAGCGCCGCCAGAAACGCGGCGCGGAATAGTATGCCGCGCATGCCCGGCTCTTACCCTGTGAACAGGGCCGTAGAAATATAGCGATCGGCCAGATCGCAGATGATGGTGACAATGCGCTTGCCCGCATATTTGGGGTCGGCAGCCAGCTTGAGGGCGGCGGCCACGTTGGCTCCGCTGGAAATGCCGCCCAGGATGCCCTCTTCGCGCATGAGCCGTCTGGCGGTGGCGAGGGCCTCGTCCAGGCTGACGGTCATGACTTCGTCAATGACCGCGCGATCGAGCACTTCAGGCACAAAGCCCGCGCCGATGCCCTGAATGCCGTGCGGACCCGGCACGCCGCCGGACAGCACCGGCGATTCCGCCGGCTCCACGGCCACGACTTTGAGCTCGGGGTTGAGTTCCTTCAGCCGGCCGCCTGCGCCGGAAAGCGTGCCGCCCGTGCCTACGGCGGCCGCAAAGACGTCCACTGCGCCGCCGGTGTCGCGCCAGATTTCTTCTGCCGTGGTTTTGCGGTGCATGGCCGGATTGGCCGGGTTGATGAACTGGCCCACCAAAATAGATCCGGGATGCTCGGCCACATATTTTTCGGCCGCTTCCACCGCGCCGCGCATGCCTTTGGCCGCCGGGGTGAGCATCAGCTCGGCGCCCAGGGCGGCCAGCATGGCCCGGCGTTCCAGGCTCATGCTTTCGGGCATGGTTAAAATCAGCCGCCAGCCTTTGACCGCGCAGATGAAGGCAAGACCGATGCCGGTATTGCCGCTGGTAGGTTCAATAAGCACGGCGTCGGGCTTGATTTTGCCCGTGCTTTCCGCTGCTTCGAGCATGGCCAAGGCCGGGCGGTCCTTGACCGAGCCCGTGGGGTTGAACATTTCCAGTTTGACCACCACTTCGGCGGGCAGGCCTTCAGCCAGTTTATTCAGACGCACCAGGGGCGTGTTGCCGATGAGTTCAAGCATGTTGGAAGCGATGTTAGCGGTCATGGTCTCATACCTCCGGAATTGGCGTTGCGGCCTTGCGGGAATGCCGCGAAAATTTGCAGGGTCGCATCATTGTACAATGGGCTGTATAGACGCGACTGTCAAGGCATTGTCCGGGCAAAAGCGGCCGGTTGCGATTTTCCGGCCGCGCGTATTGCCAATTTTGCGGCAACCGCCTAGAGTGAGAGCGGTTTTTTAAATTAAACATATGGAGAGACAAGCCATGAGCGCCAAATTTGATCAGATCAAAGCCAGAGAGGAAAACCTGCTCTGCCGCACTTACGGCCGCTATCCCGTGGCCGTGGCTTCGGGCAAGGGCAGTCGTTTGTATGATCTTGACGGCAGGGAATACATCGACCTTTTAGCCGGCATTGCCGTGACCAACTTGGGGCACTGCCGCGAGGAACTGGCCGAAGTGATGGCCGCCCAGGCCCGCAAGCTGGTGCACGTCAGCAATTTATTTTACCAGGAAGAACAGCTGATGCTGGCCGAAAAGCTGCTGGCCACCACCGGTATTTTCAGCAAGGCCTTTTTTTGCAACTCCGGGGCTGAAGCCAACGAAGGAGCCATTAAGCTGGCCCGGCGCTATATGCAGCGGGTGAAGGGCCGCGAGGCCGGCGAAATCATCACCCTGACCCAGGCCTTTCACGGCCGCACCCTGGCCACAGTGGCGGCCACGGGCCAGCCCAAGTTTCAGGACGGTTTTTCGCCAATCCCAGGGGGCTTCACCCAGGTGGAGTGGGGCAATTTGGACGCGCTGAAGGCCGCGGTGAACGATAAAACCGCCGCCGTTCTCATTGAGCTTATCCAGGGCGAAGGCGGCGTGCGGCCCATGCCCCGGGAATATGCCGAAGCCATTGAATCTTTGTGTCGCGAGCGCGACATTCTGCTCATTGTGGATGAAGTGCAGACCGGCATGTGCCGCACCGGCAAATTCTGGTGCTTCCAGAACTACGGCATCAAGCCGGACATAATCACCAGCTCCAAGGCTCTGGCCAACGGCCTGCCCATGGGCGCGGTCATGTGCAATGACGAAATTTCCAAGGGCTTTGTGGCCGGCAGTCATGCCACGACCTTTGGAGGCGGGGCGCTTTTATCCGCCGTGGCCGCCAAAGTGGTGGACATCATGACCGGCGACAAGCTGGCGCAGCGCGCCGCGGACTTGGGCGCCTGGGCCATGGACCGCTTCCGGGCGGTGGGCGAGAAAGTGCCCGGCGCCATTGTCGAAGTGCGGGGCAGCGGCCTTCTTATCGGCATTGTGCTCTCCTTCCCCGGCAAGGAAGTGTGGCAGGAGCTCATTGCCCGCGGCTTTATCTGCAACCTGACTCAGGACGTGGTCATCCGGCTGCTGCCGGCTTTGACCATTGAGCAGGCCGACCTGGAAGCCTTTGCCGTGA
>CBDTYX010000129.1:0-5938 GCA_965364745.1 uncultured Desulfovibrionaceae bacterium
CCCCTCCACCGTTGGAGGCGGGTTCCCCTTTCCCAGGCCCTCTCCTTCCTGAACCCCGATGGGGAATTATCACAGAAATAAGTTATAACGGATGTTCTTGCCGTTACGGCGTTCCAAATATATAAACAAAGCATGCCTGAATCCGCAAAACTCAAACTGGTGTTCATGGGCACCCCGGACTTTTCCGCCGTCATTCTGGACCAGGTGCTGGCCTGGCCCCACGGCGAAATGCTGGCCGTATATACCCAACCCGACCGGCCGGCCGGCCGCGGCAAGCGTCTGCAAGCCTCGCCGGTTAAGGAACTGGCCGTGCAAAACGGCCTGGAAGTGCGGCAGCCTTTGAATTTTAAGACCCCTGCCGATATCGCCGCCCTGGCGGAGTTGGAACCCGACTTTTTGCTGGTGGCCGCTTACGGTTTGATTTTGCCCCAGGCGGTGCTCGACATTCCCCGTATCGCTCCGGTCAATGTCCATGCCTCGCTCCTGCCCAAATATCGCGGCGCGGCCCCCATTCAACGAGCGGTCATGAACGGCGATACGGAAACCGGCATCGCCATCATGCGCATGGAAGCGGGCCTGGATACCGGCCCGGTTTACGCCATGCGCGGCCTGCCCATAGGCCCTGACGCCACCGCCGGAGACATCCACGACGCCCTGGCTTGTCTGGGCGGTGAGCTTTTATTGGAATCTCTGCCCGGCATAGCCGCCGGTGAGCTTGCCGCCGCGCCCCAAAACGATGCCGCAGCCTCCTATGCGCCCAAACTGTGCAAAGAAGACGGCCGCATCGACTTCAACAAAACCGTGCGTGAAGTGCATAATCAGGTGCGCGGAGTCAGCCCCTGGCCCGGAGCCTGGTGCGAACTTAAACGCGAGGGCGAAAACGCCGGCGAGCTTATCCGGGTGCGCGTCTGTCCCGGCAAACCGGCCCCGCCGGAATATAACGCGGAATATGCCGGCATGCCTCCCGGAACAGTACTCGGCGTTTTGGGCGACAGCCTGGCCATTCAGTGCGCTGACGGGGCCTATCTCATTCCGGAGGTTTGCCCGGCCAACAGCAAAATGATGGCCGCTCTGGATTTTGCCTGCGGTTATCTTAACCAGGCGGAAGCCTGCCAAGCCGTATTTCTTGACCATGCATAATCCGCGGCCCTTGCGCCCCCTTACGCCCGCAAAGCTCGTCCGCAAAACGCAGGCCAAACACAAGCGTCTGTTTTGCGGTCTCATGTGCCTGACCGCCACCCTGTCCGCCGGGATACTGGCCGCGCTTTACATGGTGGCCCAGCCGGGGCTCGCCCGCATCAGCCCTTGGTTGGACCAGGCCCTGCGCGCCCTGCTTTGCGCCGCTGTGCTTATTTTTCTGATCCTGCCCTGTGTGCAACTAATCGTGCAGCTCTCCACCGGCAAAGCTCTACCCCTGACCAAAGAGCTGCGGGCCATGACCATCAAATTTTTCCTGCCGCTCATGGAGCTGGTGGGCCGGGCGTTCAGGCTGTCCAAAGACAAGGTCCGGCACGCCTTCATCCATACCAATAACGCCCTGGTCCGGGCCGAAGGGAACGTGTACACGCCGGAAAACATCCTGGTCCTGGCCCCGCATTGTTTGCAGAATCACCGTTGCGTCTTTCGCCTCACACATAACATCAACAACTGCCGCGGCTGTGGAAATTGCGCCGTGGCCGGACTTAAGCATCTGGCTGAAGTCTATGACGTGCATGTGGCCCTGGCCACGGGCGGCAGCATCGCCCGCCGCCTGGTGCTGGAAAGGCGCCCCAAATGCCTGATCGCCGTGGCCTGCGAGCGCGACCTCACCTCAGGCATCCAGGACGTGGCCCCCCTGCCGGTGCTGGGCATATTCAACACCCGACCGTTCGGACCCTGCCTGGATACCGACGTGGCCGTTCCGGAAGTGGAGGCCGCCCTGCGCGCCCTGCTCGGCCTGCCCCCCCTGGAACAGGAACCTTTCGGCCATGCGTAAGTCCCGCAGCGCCCTGCCGGAGCGCGCCCTAAAAACTATGCCCCCGGCTCGGCGCGTAGCCTACCTCACCCTGGAGCAGTGCCGGGCCAGAGACGATATGCCGGGCGTCCCCTTGCAGGCCGCACTCGACCAAGCCTTGCGCGCCGCACGCCTTGGCCCGCTGGATGCGGCCCTGGCCACCAACCTTGCCTATGGACTGCCGCGTTTCAGGGAACGCCTGGAGTGGTTGCTGAACAGATTTTTAAAACGTCCGGACCGGATTATTCCGGCCCATAAGGATATTTTGCGCCTGGCCGCCTATGAGTTGATCTTTCTGGACGCCGTGCCCGCTTACGCCAGCCTCAACTGGGCTGTGGAAACAAGCAAAGCCGCTTTCGGCCCCACCCTGGGGGCCCTGACCAACGCGGTCCTGCGCAAGGTGGCTGCCCTGGGGGAAAAAACCTGCGATCATGCGTTTTTCGCATCTGAAATCAAAGATCCTCACGAGCTGCATTCCGTCTGGCACTGCCAGCCGGCCTGGATCATCAACCACTTCAGCGGCTGTTATCCTGAATCTGAGGCCCGCGCCTACCTTGAAGCCTTTACGGCCGAGGCGGTCATGGGCGTGCGCCTAAATACGCGCAAATCCGGCTGGGAAGCCCTGGCTGCGGAATTATCCGCAACCGAAGGCTGCCTGGCCGCGCAAGGGGCAAGTCTTCTTTTCAGCGCCGCGCATAAGCCCGCCAAACTGGAGCAGCTTATCAGGGAAGGCCGCGCTTCCCGGCAAAGCTATGCGGCTCAGGAAGCCTTAACCGCGCTCTTGAACATAGCCGCCGCTTCCCCCGATTTTTCCCAGACGCTGCAAAACGGCGTCTGGGACGCCTGCGCCGGACACGGCGGCAAAACCTGCGCCCTGCTGGAGCAGGGTATCCCGGTGAAGTTAGCCGGAGATCCGCATACCGGACGCCTCAAAGGCTTGCGGGAAGATCTCGCCCGCCTGGGGCTCACGGACATTGCCCCGGCCCTGGCCGCGGCCGATGCCGCCGCGTCCTGCCCTCTGCGCGCCTGCCCGCCCGTGATTTTGGCCGACGTGCCCTGCTCGGGCCTGGGCACGCTGGGCCGCCGCCCGGACATCAAATATAACCGCAAGCCTGAGGATCTGCCCGCCCTGGCCGCACTCCAGACGCGCATCATCAATAACCTTTACACCTGCCTGCCCGCCGGCGGCTACCTGCTGTATCTGACCTGCACCCTCAATCCAGCGGAAAATGAAAATCAGATCACAAGCCTGCTTGCTCGCCACCCCAAGGCTGAGCTCATCGGCGTTCGGCAAACGCCGCCCGACTCCCCGGCCCATGAATTCTTTTACGGAGCAGTGATCAGAAAGGAGTGAGCCCGGCGGGGAGGGAAAACCGCCAGGGGCTGAACCTCTCATGGTTTTCCCTCCCCGGCCCCCTCCCTTTCCCTAACCCCGATTGGGGGATAAAAAATTTGGGCGACCAGAGCAACAAAATCAACAGCACGCTGGAAACGCCTCTTTGAGCATTCCTCTATTTCAGATACTGAGTCCGCTTATATAAAAACCGCCCCCAAGCATTCCCCGAGGGCGGTTTCTCTTGTGGATTTAATCCATTATTCGTCTTTTACTTTTCCTTGAACTTTTCCTCGGTCGTGGCCGCGGCCCGTTCCTCAGCGCCCATCTCGGCCAGTTCCTTGACCAGATTCAGATCCAGGTTAAGGCCTTCGGCGATTCTGGCGCCCATTTCCTGGTCCGCTTTATAAAACAGCGCGGTCTGCCTGTATTGGACGCGTTTGATGGCCCCACCCATATGCCCCACCACATTGCTGACAAAGTTGTGCCGGTCTTGCGTGGAAAAAGCGCGGCGCCACATTTCGCCCGGCTGCAAAAAGTCGTCATTGGGGTGAGTGTGCGCCTGGGCCTTGCCCTCGCCGGTCAGCGGAATGGGCGGCTCATCGGCTATGCCGTGCGGAGCGGGACCGCCCATGCTGTTGGGCCAGTAATTGGGGTCGGGTGCGGCGTGCACCACAGTGTTCATGGGACCGTCGCGCTGGTTGCTTGCTTCAGGCGCGTGTTTGGGCGCATTGACCGGGATCTGGTGATAATTGGCGCCCAGGCGGTGCAAATGGGTATCGTGGTAGGAAAACAGGCGTCCCTGCAGCATTTTATCCGGCGAAGCCGTAATGCCCGGCACAAAGTTGGACGGATTGAACGCCGATTGCTCCACTTCAGCGAAATAGTCCACGGGGTTGCGGTCGAGCACCAGCTTGCCCACGGGAATAAGCGGGTAGTCGCCGTGGAACCAGACCTTGGTGATGTCGAAAATGTCGAACTTGTACTTTTCGCCCTGCTCCGGAGTCATGACCTGGATGTGGAAAGTCCAGCTGGGAAACTCGCCTTTTTGGATATGGTCAAACAAGTCGCGCCCGGCGAAATCCGGATCTTGGCCGCGCATGGCGTCAGCTTCCGGACCGGTGAAGTTCTTGATGCCCTGGTCGGTGAGGAAATGATACTTGACCCAGAAGTATTCTCCGGCGGCATTATACCACTTGTAGGTGTGGCTGCTGAAGCCGTGCATGTGCCGGTAGCCGTAGGGCGTGCCCCGGTCGGAAAACAGAATCATGACCTGGTGCAGGGATTCCGGAGTCAGGGACAAAAAGTCCCAGAACATGGTCGGGCATTTAAGATTGGTTTCGGCCCGGCGCTTCTGGGTGTGGATAAAGTCGGGAAATTTCAGGGGATCGCGGATGAAGAAGATGGGGGTATTGTTGCCCACCATATCGTAGTTGCCTTCTTCGGTGTAAAACTTCAGGGCAAAGCCGCGCGGGTCGCGCTCGGTGTCGGCCGAGCCCTTTTCCCCGCCCACGGTGGAAAAGCGGGCGAAGACTTCAGTGCGTTTGCCCACCTTGGAAAGAAAGGCCGCTTTAGTGTACTTGCTTACATCATGGGTCACTTCAAAGTAACCGTAAGCGCCGTTGCCCTTGGCATGCACCACCCGCTCGGGAATGCGCTCGCGGTCGAAATGGCTCATTTTTTCCAGAAAGTGAACATCCTGCAACAGCACAGGCCCCCTTGGGCCGGCCGTCATGGTGTTCTGGTCATCGCCAACGGGCTGGCCGAAAGCCCTGGTCAATTTTTTATGATCAGCCATAGCCGCCTCCTGGTTAAAGTTGTCTGCGTCTCTTCCTCCAAATAAACTTTATCGGAAAAATCATTTGCCGGATAATTTTATATATCATTATTGCTAATGATTATCAATAGCTATTGTGATAAAAAACGCGCTCTGACTTCTTAATTTTTCAGTCAAGGGCTTTTAAGCGACTTTTCCAAGCTGCGGCCGCCATATTTTAGGGATCAATAATATAAATGGGTAGCCGACAGGTCGCGGTCAAGGCAGTCAAAAAATTATTTTCAGCAAAAAAGCCGGGCGAAACCTGTTCCGCCCGGCCCGCATAATTTTACGCCACTGCTGAGTTTGTCTCAGGCCCGGTCTTGAAGCGAAAATTAATTTTACAACCGGAAGATGCCCTGGCTGCCTAGCCCAGCAGATCCTGGATAGCCGGATATAAAGTCATGGGCGGCTGTTTCGCTCCGTCAATGATCAACTCGGCAATATGGGCCAGCTCTGCGCCGCGATCAATGCGCACGTATTTGATAAGCATAAAGATGGTGCGGCCGCGCTGACTTTCAGGCTGCTCTAGCACAAACCAGCTCTGACCTTTTTCCACGTGCCAGTAAGCGGTGTAATGCTCCGGCGGCTGGTAGGCCTGGGCAAACACGGCTTTAAGATCATTAATAGTATAGAACCCCCGGCTCCTGTCGCCCAAATGCACCAAATCGCCGCTTTCATTCCGGTAAACCAGAGGCAGGGAAGCCAGGTGGCGCAGATATTCTTCAGACATATCCTGCCCGCTGCCCTGCGCCGCCCCGGAAGGGGGCTGCCCGCCGGCTACCGGCGCGGTTTG
>CBDTYX010000130.1:0-5906 GCA_965364745.1 uncultured Desulfovibrionaceae bacterium
ACGGCGCGGCCGCTGGGGGAGAGGAACCCCAAGGAGCACAGCCCCTTTAGGTTCCTCTCCTCCTGAACCCGAATTGGGGAAGGAACGGCGATCGAACCAGAGCCGCAACATCTTGCCTCAGCTGCCATTTCTGACGAAATGCGGTAAAGTAAAAAATCAATTTGGAAAGGCAACGGCTGAAATAGTCACGAAACAGAGTAAAAAATAAATTTATGAACATATAATATCCCCCCTGCCCCCGACAATCAGAGTTGGGGGGGCCGGGGCGGGAAAACCATAAGGAGCTAAGCCCTTATGGTTTTCCCGCCCCGGAGGGCGCTTTATATGAACAACAAAGAACACGAAATCATACCGGTTAACCCGGTGACGCCCAAAGAGCGTTCCCGCCGCCGCCGCGAGATTCTTCTCGCTCTTGCGGCCGTGCTGGCTGTGGTCATTTTGACTTCGGCGGGCCTGACCATGCTGGGTGTGGACTCCATGGCCTTTTTCGTGCTCATCAACCTTAACATTCTCCTGCTCTTTCTGGTGCTTTTTCTGGTGGGCCGCAACGGGGTCAAGCTTTTTTTGGAACGACGCCGCGGGGTCATGGGCTCGCATTTGCGCGCGCGCCTGGTGCTCACGTTCATGTTTCTCTCCCTGGCTCCCACGGTGCTCATGTTCATCGCCAGCGCTTCGTTTATGCAAACCTCGGTGGACTACTGGTTTAAAAACCGGGTGGAAACATCCATGGAGCAAGCCTTGAGCGTTGGACAAATGTTTTTGGACGACGCGTCGCAGCGCCTGCAAAGCAAAATCACCCGCATCAAGGAAATTATCAATGCCCGACAGTGGCCGGAAAATTCGCCGGAGCTCAAGCGATTGCTGGAAGCTCAGGTCAAGGAGGGCGGCTTTGCCTTGGCCGGGCTTATTTCCCCGCAGCAGAAGGCCATGGCCTGGTATGACAGCGGCCAGGCCACCGCGGCCTGGCAGGAAGCTGCGCCGCGCCTGGCCGGCAATATTTCCACGCCCCAGGACGCAGGCGTCAGAACCATTTTTCAGCCCGGTACCGACGGCGACTACGCCTTCGGCATTTTGCCCCTGGGCGGTGAGAAATCCGGCATTCTGGTGCTGGCCGTGCACATGAGCGAAGGCACCATGTTCAAGCTGGACCAGGTGGTGCGCGGTCTTGACGAATACAAACAACTGCGGACCTTAAAACGGCCGTTCAAGGCCACGTTCTATTTCTTCCTGGCCCTGCTCGCCCTGATCATCATTTTCGGGTCCATGTGGTTCGGTTTTAAACTAGCCAAACAAATGAGCGCGCCGCTGCTCACGCTGGCCATGGGCACGGAGCGCATCGCCAAAGGGGACTTGTCCATCCGCTTTGCGGACACCGGGGACGATGAAATGGGCCAGCTCATTCGGTCCTTTAACCGCATGACCGAGGACCTGGCCTCGGGGCAGGCCAAAATTACGGCCATCAACCGGGAGCTGGCCTTCAGCAACACAGCGCTTGCCGAGCGCAGCCGTTATATCGAAACCGTGCTGGACAGCGTGGCCTCGGTGGTTATTTCTCTGGACGCCCACAACCGCATCAGCACAGCCAACAAAGCCGTGTACACCCTGTTCGGCCAGGATCCGGCCGCGCTCATCGGCAAGGAGCCCCTGGATGTTATCGGGCCTGAATACAGCGGCATCCTCGGCCTGATGCTGGCCCAATTGCGCGCTAATCCGGATGTTAAATGGCAGGAGCAAATCAGCATTCCCCGCAATGACCGCGAATGGAAATTTCTGGTCACTGTAGCGGGCCTCAGCGATGCGCAGGGTCACTACCAGGGCCTCGTGGCCGTGCTTGAAGACATTACCGAAATGGAAAAAATGCAGCGCGTGGCCGCCTGGCGTGAAGTGGCCAGGCGCATCGCCCACGAAATCAAAAACCCCTTAACGCCCATCAAGCTCTCTGCCCAACGCCTGCAACGCAAGTTCGGGGGCAAGGCCGACGACCCGAGCTTCGGCGAGTGCACCAGCCTTATAGTCAAGCAGGTGGAGCACCTGCAGCAGATGGTCGAAGAATTTTCCGCCTTCGCAAAGCTGCCCGAGGTGGAGCTGAAAACCGGTGAGCTTAAGCCCGTGCTGGAAGAGCAGGTGGGCCTGTTCCGCACCAGCCACTCAAACATTGCCTGGGAGCTGGATTGCCCGGACAACCTGCCGCCCATAGCCATGGACGCCGCAGCTCTCTCGCGGGCGTTTATGAATATCCTGACCAACGCCGGCGAAGCCCTGGCCGGGCAGCCGAACGGCAAAGTCAGCGTCCGCGCCGTTTATAACCACTCCGAGCACGCCATTATCATTGAAATTGCGGACAACGGTCCCGGATTGTCCGGCGAGGAACTCTTCCGGGTGTTCGAGCCCTATTTCTCACGCAAAAAAGGCGGTACGGGCCTCGGGCTGACCATCGTCAAATCCATCATCACTGACCACCGCGGCTACGTGCGCGTAAACCCCGCGCCCGACAGCGGCACCATGTTCAGCATTCAATTGCCGGTGGCTTGAAACGAGACCGCCGCCGGTAGAGGGTAACCCAAAGGAGCTAAGCCCCTTTAGGTTGCCCTCTACCCTCCTGAACCTTAGTCGGGTGAGCTGAAAATGCACAAAATCTGAAAAAGGCAGCATAATTATTAGCTTTTCATACTGTTGACCCAAACGACAAACAACCATAGTATGTAAAAAATTATTAACACCAGCAAGGATGCTTATGTTTAAACAATTTGATTCTGTTCGTTATGCATAGCAAGGGCTGTTGCATAACAACCTAAGACTTTAGGCAATAGCTCTTGCTCAATCCTGATATCAATTAGGAGGAGCATAATGAGTTATAAAAAAGCGAACGATGTGTTGCCGTATTCTTTACTGCATGCGGTTCAACAGTATATAGACGGAGAATATATTTATATTCCGCGGAAAGAGAATAACAAGCTGCCGTGGGGGGTAAATACGGAGACAAGAAAAACTCTTAAGGCCAGGAATAGAGAAATTCTGGCCAAACGGCTGGCCGGGTGTTCTGTTGCCGAACTGTCCGAGCAATATTTCCTGTCCCCAAAAGCTATATACAAAATCATCAGCGCCGGGAAAAACGGCTGATATCCGAAAGCGCCCTGATCCGGTTCAGGGCGCTTTCTTTTTTCTCAAGCAACAAGTGGAATGCATTTGAAGCCCGTGCAATGTAACATGTCCTCAAACAATCTCAGACACAAGGAAAATGAGCATGAGCACACCCTTTACCGACAACTATGGCAGAGCTTTTCTTCTGAACGCCATGATGGGCCCGAATGCCATGCGCATTACCGAAGAAATGGCTAATTTTCTCTCTATCTCTCCCGGCATGCGCATTCTCGACCTGGGGTGCGGAATGGGAATTTCTTCCATTCTGCTTGCAGAAAAATACGACGCCATAGTCTTTGCGGCTGATTTATGGATTTCTCCAGGCGAAAATGCGAAACGCTTTGCAAGCCTGGGGCTTGATTCGAAGATATTTCCCCTCCTGGTTGACGCCACAAAAGATATTCCGTTTGCGCATGAGTATTTTGACATGATCATAAGCGTGGATGCCTACCAATACTTCGGCGGCAATGAGGCCATGCTGCCTAAACTTCTGCCTTTTGTGAAAAAGGGCGGCCTTCTGGCAATTGCCGTTCCGGGATTCACGCAAGACTTCCCCGCAGGGCAGTTGCCGAAGGAAGTCCGGCCTTACTGGACGCCGGATTGGTATTTTTATTCCTGCGCCTGGTGGCGGGCTTTATGGGAAAAGGAGCCCGGCATAGCAATCACCGTCCTGCGTGAAATGAACTCATGCAAACAGGCTTGGGATGAATGGCTGCAGTCGTCCAACCCTTATGCTCAACGCGATATTATCATGATGGAAGCTGGCGCCGGAAAATATTTCAACATTATCCAAATCGTAGGACGGAAACTTTGAAATAAGCCTGCACGAAAGATTGATCCAAGCTTTTCGTCCAAACTGTGCCGCACGCAAGCAAGCCGTTCACATCATCGTACCGCATGGCCTGTATTACAACATACCGGGGAGGAGACTTGCCGTAGCAGACCTTTACTTTCAGGAAAAAATAAAAGCCGATAACTCCAATCCCCATCCTGGCTAAGGAAAGGGAGAGGGGGCGGGGAGGGAAAACCTTAAGGGGCCCGGTCCTTAAGGTTTTCCCTCCCCGTTACGTCTATCGCTACGCGCCCGCGATCCAGATGCACGAGGCCTGGCGGCCGGAATTTGCGCCGTCGCGGCGGAAGGAGTGAAAGAGATCGGTCCGGGCATGGGTGCACAGGTCGATGCCGTGGATATTTTCCGGTTTGAGACCGGCGGCCTGAAGCTGGCGCCGGGTCAGGGCCCAGAGATTCATGCAATGGGTGGCCGGGTTGTACCAGGGCCGGAACTCGTCGCCCCACTCCGCGTCAAAATTGATAAATTCGGCGGCGTCGGGACCCAGGCTGGGACCGCGCACGGCGATAACATCCGCCGGATCAAGCCCGTAGTGTTTGCAAAAAGCCGCGGTTCCGCTGCGGGGGAAATTTATGCGGTTGCCGCGCCAGCCGACATGCAGGGCCGCAATGTATTTGCCGCTGCTGTGGGCCAGCATAACGGGCTGACAGTCGGCGGTTTTAATGCACAGGGCAAGATCTTTTTGCGCTGTGGTCAGGCCGTCGGCCTGGGACGTGCCGGCCTTATCGAGGGGCGTGGCCGGGGCGTCCAGAATAATGCCGTCGCCGTGAATCTGGTCTTCTTCGGACCAGGCGGGCACGCCCAAAATTTTAAGCAGGGCCTCACGATTTTTAATGACCGCCTGAGAATCATCGCCCACGGTCAGGGAAATGTTGCCGTCATTATAGGGCGCGGCGGAAAAACCGCCCTGCCGGGTTTGAAAGGCGCAGCGAACGTGAGGCAAGCCCGGAAACTCAAACCAAATTACTTGGGGAGAGCGCATAGATTTGTCCTTGGATTAAAATAAGATTATTGCCGCTGAGCCAGACTTGCGTACCAATCATACAAACGCCGAGCCTGCACGCTCTGGTCAAAGACTTCACGGCACTGGTTCAAAGCAACGTCGCTCCAGGCGAGCAATTGTTCGTGCTCTGCATTAAATACGACCTTGAGCGCCGCGGTCAAGTCGCCGGGCTTGGAGCCGAAAAGCAGTCCGTCAAGTCCGGCCTGCGGCCAAATTTCCTTGACTCCGCCCACATCGCGGGCCACGGGAATGAGCCCTTGCGACATGGCTTCCAGCAGCGTGTTGGGCAGCCCTTCCTCGCGGGAGGGCAGCACGAATACATCAGCCCGGCGCAGGAAGGCGTAAACGTCGGCTTGCAGTCCGTGCCAGGAAATATCGTTTTCCAGGCCCAGCGCAGCGCTTTGCCGGCGCAGAGCGGATTCTTCCGGCCCTATGCCCAGGATATGGGCGTAAAACTTGTGCCCTTCGCTTTTAAGCGTTGCCAGATTGTCCAAAAGTTCGGCATGGCCTTTGTTGGGGGTGAGCTGACTGCTGGCCAGAATTCGCAGGGGCCTGCCCATTTGGCTTTTAGGCGCGGCTGCCGGAATTTTGCCGGTATGCACAACCATACAGTCCGCCGGCTCAACGCAGGGCAGACGTTTTAAAAAACCGTCGCGGTTGTAACAGCAGGGGAAAAGGTAGCGCGGCCGCAACAAATGGTGCAGGGCACGGACTTTGGGGCTGTTGTGCATATCATCGGGCAAGCCGATGCGCTGCACCAGGGGCACTCCGGCGAGGCGCGCGGCAAGACCGGCCGTGCGCAAATCCTTGCTGACGTTGACTGTAACCGCGTCCACTTTTTCGCTTTTGAAAAAACGCCAAAACTTATGCACGGCCAAAGGGCTGAAATCCATGCCCCGGGGAAAAGGCAGC
>CBDTYX010000131.1:0-5884 GCA_965364745.1 uncultured Desulfovibrionaceae bacterium
GCTATGCCTTTGGCGGGTTTTTATTTTATTGAAGTGAAAGAAAATTCAAGTCCCGGGTCAAGGTTTGCAGGCCCGGCGGGATATTCCGGTCACACGCGTTCGAATCTCAGGGCCCCGAATAAGCTCGAGGAAGGTCGCACAGGGCTGCGAGATCGGGGGACCGATCTCTCCGGGCCATATCAATTCATGCCCATGGCTTTTCCGGCTTTTTTGACTATTTTTTTAACTTTTTGCAACGGTTTGTCTTGCTCCAGCTCTTCAAATTCCACCAGCAGGTCTTCTTGGGCTTTGCTCAGATTGGTAGGCGTTTTGACAATGACCTCGACTAAAAGGTCCCCCTGCCGGTCGGCGCCGGGGTAAGGCAAGCCTAGACCCTGCAAGCGCAAAACCGTTCCGCTCTGGATGCCTTTGGGCACATCCATATATTCCGGATCGCGCAGGGTGGGAACTTCCACGCGGTCGCCCAGCGCCGCCTGCACGAAAGAGATTTCCGTGCGGATCAGCAGGTTCTGCCCGTCGCGGCTGAAGACTTTGTCTTCTTTTACATAAATATCCACATACAAATCGCCGGGCGGGCCGCCGTGCAGACCCGGCTCGCCTTCGCCGCGCAGGCGCAGACGGTTGCCGCTGTCTACCCCGGCCGGTATGCGCACGCTGAGTTCGCGTACATCATGAACAAGCCCGTGCCCTTTGCATTTCGGGCAAGGCGTGCGGATAATGCGCCCTTCGCCCCGGCAGGCCGAACAAGGCATAGTGAAGTGAAACAAGCCCTGGCTGCGCGTAACTTGGCCGTTGCCGCCGCATTGGCTGCAAACTTCTTCTTTGCTGCCGGGCGCCGCGCCGCTGCCGCCGCATTCATCGCAAGCGGCCTTGCGCGGAATTTTAATGGTTACTTCATCGCCCAGCGCGGCCTGGCGAAAAGAAATTTCCAGTTCATAGCGCAGGTTGGCGCCGGACTGCGGGTAATTTCCCCGCCCGCGGCGCGCCTGGCTGGTGGAAAAGCCGAAAATATTGCCAAAAATATCGTCAAAGTGTGAGAAAATATCTTCGGCCGAAGAAAAGCCGAATCCGCCGCCGTTAACTCCGGCATGGCCGAAACGATCATAATTGGCCCGTTTTTCGGCGCTACGCAAGACCTCATAAGCCTCTGCCGCTTCCTTAAACTTTCTTTCCGCCTCGGGATCGTCAGGGTTGCGATCCGGGTGGTATTGAAAAGCCAACTGCCGGTAAGCCTTTTTGATCTCGTCCGTGTCGGCGTCTTTGGAAACGCCTAAAATCTCATAATAATCCAGATTGGCCATGGCGAAAATTTATTCCGCTGCTTTCAGTTCCAGGCCTTCCGTGTACTGGGGCAAATCGGGCAGCACCTTGCCGGCCGCAATTTCCCGCAGTACGGTGACCACTTCTTTATTTTTAGATTCCACAAGGGGTTCATAGCCTTCCCGGTATTGGCGCACCCGCTTTATCGCCATCTGAACAAGCAGAAAACGGTTGTCCACCCGAGCCTGACAATCTTCCACAGTAATACGAGCCATAAATATCTCCAGGATATATTTTTTTCTAAAGTTGATTCCCGTCTAAAATGCGCGCGCGGCACGGCTCATTTTTGCCGAGAATTTTTTATTTTCAGTTTTCAAGCGGTGCAGGCAAATGTCCCAGTATTTCTGAGACCACCTGGCTCTGCAGCGGGAACCAGGGGCCGTCAGGACCCACTTGAACCCAACTTTTTATGCTGTCCTTATCTTGTTCGTTGCTGAAACTCAAGACCAACATGGGCGCACTAAAATTATGCCGGAAAAAATCCCAGCGCATCAGGCGTACCGGATTTTTGGGCGCTGATTCGCCGTTTTTGCCGTCAGTCTGCATGGTGCCCAAGCGCCAGATTAAAGCATCCATGCCCACCAAAGGCTCTTTTGTCCCATTGCGTCGCCATTCATCATTTTCCCGAACAAATACATATTGTTTGGGCTCGCCTTTATCATTCCATGTGGTCAGCATGACCCTGTCCACCTGACCTATGCCTTGCGGCAGCACAGGATGGTTGCGCAAGGATAAAAGCGAATTGCCCAGTTGCTGCACTTTGGCCGCGGGAACGGTTAAATAACCGTTCTGACGAGAGGAATAAGCCACAAAGGGTCCGAACTCGGCAGTATCCACCTGGTGGTATATTACAAGCTGCTCGGGTTTTTCCTCTCCCTCGGACCAAATTTGCACTTCCAGCAGTTTTTCCGGCAGAGGGTCATCAAGCGTCTCTTTGTCCTGCAAAAATTCCGGGCTGCGCATAGAAGTCACAGCATATAAATAAAACTCAATGGCCACTTGGGCAAGCTCCACATGCTGCATGCGTTGCGGCTTTAGAAAGCGAAACACGCCGTCCTGCACGCGGGAGAGGTCCCACTCTTCCATGCCCGGCGTATTTACGCTCAGGCGGGTGATCCGTTCGGGCTTCAAATCAAAAAGGCGCAGATCCGCATACTCTGCGGCGGGAAGCTCCAGAAGCTTGGCCAGGCGAGCGTCCACCAACATGGCTTTGGCGTTCTCATCCTGCTTTACGATCACGCGGACTTTGTCGGCCGGAATATGCTCAGACCGGCTTGTGTCGACAACAACCCGCCAAGACGTTTTTTCCGTGGCCAGCGTTATGCCGAGGCTCTGCTCAGCGTCCGGCAAAGACGCGTCGGACCAGGTCTCCTTGTCTTTGCCGATAACTCCCAGGGCATCAATTAATTGCTTTATGCGCTCCTCGGCGCTCCGGCAGTGCCCTTCCCCGGTGAGCAGCATCCAATGCTCGCCGTCTTTATATAAAGCATAGGCGCTCTTGGGCGTAATCACGTCCACCCGGGTCAAATTTTTAAAGGAGGTTTCCGGCCAGGGCAGGCTGCCGCGCATAAATTTAAATGCCGCAAAACCTCCGCAAGCCGCGACAGCAATAAGAAGGACAAGCAGAATTGCACGATGGGATTTAAACATGGGGTCACCCTGTGCGGGCCTGAAAATAAGCCTTCCAGACTCGAAACGCATAACTATAATCCGAGCGCCTCATGCTGTCAACGTACTTTTCCTGGCGGCGCGCCTTGTATTTTTTGGCCTGGCGCGTTATGCCGCCGCTGTAAATATGCGCCGACGGCATCGCGGCATGCGCCCGGGCATAGTTCTTGAAACAGTATTTCCGAAAGTGTGGTGAATATGACTCGCGAACATTATTCTTTTGCCCAGGAACGCTGCCTGCGGCTCACCGGAAAACTTATGCAGCGTATGGATATGCTGCATCCGGGCGCAAGAGTGGGCGTGGCTGTTTCCGGCGGGGTGGACAGCTGGGTGCTGCTCAAGGTGCTGGCCCTGCGCCGCGGCATTGTGCCTTTTCCGTTTGAAATAATGGCTCTGCACGTCAACCCCGGTTTTGAACCGGACAGTCACGAAATTATAGGCGAGTGGCTGGCCGAGGCCGGCATTGCCGCGCACCTGGAGGTTTCCGACCACGGCCCGCGCGGTCATTCCGAAGAGAATTTGAGCAAATCGCCTTGTTTTTATTGTGCGCGGTTGCGCCGTAAGCGGCTCTTCAGCCTGTGCCGCGACTATAAATTGACGCACCTGGCCTTCGGTCACACCGCCGAAGACCTGGTGACCACTTTTTTTATGAACATGATTCAAGGCGGCCGCGTGGACGGCCTGGCGGCCAAAGACGCCTTTTTCGGCGGGGAGCTGATGGTCATCCGGCCCATGCTTTTGGTGGAAAAACCTTTAATCATTAAAGCGGCTAAAGCCTGGGACTTGCCGGTACGCAAAAACGTTTGCCCGTCGTCTTCCACCTCCCGGCGCAGCACCATCACCCGGGAAACGGAGGTGTTGTTTAATATGCATAAAGGGGCAAAACGCAATATTTACAATGCGTTATGCCGGTGGAATTGTGACTTGACATAACCCCCGCGGGGAGGCTAGTCTGCCCTACAATATATATCCCGCCACTAACTCCCAATCCCCTTTGCCGCGCCAGGTGCCGCTTTACAGCGCAAGGGGAGAGTGCCCGTTTTTTTCGGGCCGGCGGCAGGGGCGTTAAAAGGCCCGGCAGCGGCAGCATTGAGAGGTAACTTGCAGATGCTATTTAAAAAATACCATATCGTCATATTCAAAGAAGACGGACAGCAGCACCGCAACCTGCACTTGCGGGGCTGGCTGGGAGCCGGCCTTTTTCTGCTTGTCGCGGCTCTGACCGCAGGCAATATATATCTTTGGCAGTTTTATGCCAAAAGCAAACACTATGAAGAGCGCCTCACCACCTCGGAAAAGCTGGTTGAGGAGCAGAACGGCCAGCTTCTGAACATGACCGCCAAATTGCGCACCATCCAGACCGATCTTTCCCGGGTTCAGCAGTTTGACGCCAAGCTCAGATTGATGATGAATCTGGATACAGAGCCTTTTGAAAGCACCGCCCTGGGGGGGCCGGGCCTTGACGATTTTTCCAAGGGCTACTTGCCCCTGCACCGCCAGGAGCTCCTGACCCGGAAAATGCATACCTTTATTAAGCAACTGGATACGGACATCCATTTAGAGGAAGTGCAGCAGCAGGAGCTTTTGCGCACCATCCGCGACAACCGCGAAGTTTTGTCCGCCACGCCCTCCACCTGGCCCACCCAAGGTCTAATTTCTTCGTCATTCGGGCGTCGCGGCTCGCCGTTCACCGGCCGCGGCGAGTTCCACAAAGGCATAGATATCACCGCCAAGCGAGGCACACCCATCCAATCCACAGCCAAAGGCGTGGTCAGTTTTGCCGGTTCCGACGGTTCTTACGGCAACACCGTAATCATCAATCACGGCAATGGATTGGTTACCAGATATTCCCATATGCAGCGCTGCGCAGTTAAAGAGGGCGATTCTCTGTCCAGAGGCGATCTTGTGGGCTATGTGGGCAACACCGGCCGCAGCACCGGCCCGCACCTGCACTACGAAGTTATTCTTAACGGCGTGTGCGTTAACCCCATGCACTATATTCTCAATTAACCGGCGCGCAATTTGTTTTTGTCGCACCGGCCATGCGCGCTGGGATCTTGAGCTTTTGCGCATATTAACGGCGAGTGGCGGTGTCCGCTTCTGGACGCCGCCATGCCTCTGTTTTCCGAGCCGAGCACGCTTGCGGCTTTGCCGGGCCTTACTCTGGGGCAGTTGTACTGCAAAGGCTTTGCGGGCGGCGACTTTTCATAAATTCGGCTTTTTGCGCCTTGGCCGCGTGCTCACCCGGGCGGTAAAATATCTGACAGGGCGCAGCCGGCCGCTATTCCTTAGGCGATATTCGGCATTATGACGCGGCCTCCGGCCTTTGGCGGAAAACCTTCGACAAACTGTATTCCGGGTCAGGCCGAACCGATGGCCTCTTTCTTTTCCGCACACGCCGGCACTGCATGGCTTTGGTCGTGGCGTCGGGTCTGTGGTTTCCTGCCCTGCGCGCCTGGGTGTGGCTGGTCCCCGTGCTGTAATTCACAATATACGGGCTCGGATGTGCCGGCCGGCTGGGCGGTCGGGGCCGTAGCGCCTGGATTCTGCGGCGAGTTTGGCAAAAGTAGAAGGAAGCCTTCGAATGAATATGGTCAGCCGCCGCCGGGCGTCGGGCAAAAAAAAGGGACCTTGTGCAGGTCCCTTTTTACTGGAGAAGGCCGATAGTCAGGCCTTGCTCACTTACCATCTTTCTACTCTCGCGATGTCGTTACCCACAGCGGCGCAGAGAGAATCAAAAAAGCGCTTAAACATGGCGTTTCTCCTATAAACTGTTAAAGATTAGTCTATGCGCAGAAAGTTCCCGCTGAACCTCCCTTGCAAAAAATATAATAAAACATTTTGGGGGGTTGTCTAGTGTTTGGGGAAATTTTTTTTTATCCTTTTCTTTTTCTTT
>CBDTYX010000132.1:0-5835 GCA_965364745.1 uncultured Desulfovibrionaceae bacterium
CAAG
Source organism: uncultured Desulfovibrionaceae bacterium (assembly GCA_965364745.1). Classification (GTDB taxonomy): domain Bacteria; phylum Desulfobacterota; class Desulfovibrionia; order Desulfovibrionales; family Desulfovibrionaceae; genus JAVBRZ01. Next base: position 5 of record CBDTYX010000132.1, read on the forward strand.
CCGGGCGGTCAGCGGAAGCTCTGGCGGTAATGGAACACATTATCCGCATTGATCCCCATCATGCCCAGGCGCTGAATTATGTCGGCTATACCCTGGCTGATGAAAACCGAGATCTTGATCGCGCCTTGAGCCTGCTGGAGTTGGCCGACAAGCAAATGCCGGGCAACCCGCAAATTCTTGACTCCCTGGCCTGGGTACATTACAGACGAAAAAATTTTCAGGAAGCCTGGAAGTTCATAACCCAGGCTGCGGAGTTGGAAGGTAAGGAGCCCGTGATCTGGGACCATTACGGCGATATAGCCAAAGTCATTGGGCGCAAACAGGAGGCCCGCAAAGCCTGGTTGCGGGCCCTGGAGCTTGAACCCGACAATTCCGCTGAAATTAAAGTTAAACTTGAAAAACTAAATATACAATGAGGCTTTTGTGCGTAAATTCACTTTTTCGTTAACCTTGACCTGTCTTCTGTCGCTCGCCGTAATACTTACCGGTTGCGCGACCAAACTTCCGAGTACCACGCTGCCGCAAACCGAAGCCGATGAAGCTGAAGCAAAGGCCGTGTGGGATCGCTATCTCGCCGCGTTCGGCCAGGATCCGCACAAGCCGTTCAACATTGAGTCCACCTTCCGCTATGTCAAGCCCGACGGCGAAAGCCATCGCGCCACTTTGCGCATTTGGGGCAACGGCGGTTACCCGTACCGCATGGACGTTTTGGCCGGCATGGGCTCCGTGGCCGCACAAATGCGGGACGACACCAATTCCCTGCTTATTTACATGCCTCAGGAAAACCGCCTGTACACCCACACCGGACCGGACAAGCCCGTTTTGGGCCTAAGCGGTCTGGGCGTGCCCATGCCTTTCTCGCTGGCCGATTTAACCAGCATATTACAAGGCCACTACGCGGAATTGTTCGGAGACAGCTATTCTGTCGCCTATTCCACCAACTCCAGCGCCCTGCACTTTGATCTGAACAGCGATAAAATGCCCGGCTACTTGGTGCTCAACCAGGACGGCGTTCCCGTCAGCTGGGTTTCCAAAGTCACCAAAGGCTGGAAAATTTACTTTGATTTCAGCGAACCGGCCAAAGGTGAAAACACGCCGCAACTGAACAAGATGATTATCAATCATGCGCAAGGCTATACCGTAACTTTGTGGTTCAAAGGCATAAACTATCCGGACGAGCCCTATACAAAAAAGCAACTGGAGCTTAATATCCCCGCTGACGCGGAAAAATTGCCCATGCGCCAAATTGAGAACGAAGAATCGTAACGGAATCGGTAGTTTTGGCGTAAAATAGCGATTCTCAAGCAGTGTTTGTTTTTTAATAAGGAGTTCCGGCTTATGGCCCGCACAATTTTTATCGCTTCCGATCACGCCGGGTTTAACTTAAAAGTCGAATTATCCGCCCGCCTGACTGCAGCAGGGCACACCGTGCAGGATATGGGCACGCACAGCAAAGACAGTTGCGATTACCCGGTTTATGCGGAAAAAGTTTGCGCTGCCGTGCTTGCGGATGAAAACTCTTTGGGCATTCTTATCTGCGGCAGCGGCATAGGCATGTCCATGGCCGCCAACCGCCACAAAGGCATTCGCGCCGCGCTGTGCACCTGCGAATTTCAAGCCCGCTACACCCGACGTCACAACAACGCCAATGTGCTCTGCCTGGCTGAACGGGTTACCGGCTGCGGCGTGGCCTTGGAGATAGCAGATATTTTCCTGGCTGAAAGCTTTGAAGGCGGCCGCCACGCAAAACGCGTGGCCATGCTGGACGCATAACCCCTTTGCCTGCCCGCCGTCTCCGCAAGGGGCGGCCTTATATTTTACAACCCTTTTTTGCTACCCACAGCTCAAGCTGAATTTAATTTTTCGGAGAGAATCATGCAGCTTTACAATACGGCCGAACGGCGCAAACAAGAATTCATTCCCGTAACCCCGGGCAAAGTGGGCATGTACGTATGCGGCATCACCGCCTATGACTATTGCCATATCGGACACGCCCGCTCCGCCGTGGTTTTTGACGTGCTGGCCCGCTACCTGCGCCACAAAGGTCTGGACGTCACTTTTGTGCGCAATTTTACCGATGTTGACGACAAAATCATCAACCGGGCCAATCAAGAAGGCCTGCCCAGCCACGAAATTTCCGAAAAATATATTGCCGCCTTTCACGAAGACATGGGGCGCCTCGGCATTGAACGGGCCAGCGTAGAACCCAAAGCGACGGAAAATATCCCTGAAATGATCGCCATGTGCGAAACGCTCATCGCCAAAAACATGGCCTACGCCACCCCTTCCGGCGACGTATATTACCGGGTTCGCTCCTTCAAAGACTACGGCAAGCTTTCCGGACGCGATCTGGATGAAATGCAGGCCGGCGCGCGCATAGCCCCCGGCGAGGAAAAACAGGATCCCCTGGATTTCGCTCTGTGGAAAGGCGCCAAACCCGGAGAACCGGCCTGGGAAAGCCCTTGGGGCCAGGGACGACCCGGATGGCACATTGAATGCTCGGCCATGAGTAAAAAATATCTCCCCCTGCCGCTGGATATCCACGGCGGCGGACAAGATCTCGTTTTCCCGCATCATGAAAACGAAATTGCCCAGACCGAAGGTTGCTGCGATACGGAATTTGCCCGCTACTGGGTGCATAACGGCTTTGTGCAGGTGGATTCGGAAAAAATGTCCAAATCCCTGGGCAATTTCAAAACCATCCGCGATATTCTGGAATCATACCTGCCGGAAACGCTGCGTTGGTTTCTGCTCGCCAGGCAATACCGCAGCCCCATCGACTTCACGGGTGAAGCCATCAATGACGCGGAAAAGAATCAAAAGCGCATTTATGAAGCCGTGCTGGCAGCCCAAATTGAACTGATGACCCCGAGCAAGCGCAGCGGCAATAAGCTGCCTGAGGAAATTCACAAAGAATTTGAGTCCCAGGTGGCGGCCTTCAGCACGTCCATGGATGACGATCTGAACACCGCCGCGGCTTTGGGTCATATTTTCAGCATTATCCGGCTTATCTCCAGGGTACTGGAAGATAAAACCCTGCGCAAAAGCGCCGATACTCCGGAACTATTGCAGGCTTTTGAGCGTGAGCGGCAAATTTGGCACAATGTCCTTGGGCTGTGTGGCCAGGATCCGGCTGTTTTCCTTACCGACCTGAAAAATGTGCGCTTAAAGCGCAAAAACTTGAGCAGCGCCGATATCGACCGCTTGGTGGCGGAAAGACAGGAAGCCCGCGCAGCCAAAGATTTTGCCAAATCCGACGCTTTGCGCGACGAATTGCACGACATGGGCGTGGAAATTCGCGATACCCCGCAAGGCGTGGTTTGGGATCTGCTGTAGAACTCTTTCCGCTCTTGAACACTCTTAAGCGCAGGCGCGGGGCATAAGGCGAAGGCTATGCGCAACACGCAGCGTTCACTTTTCTTTTTAAGCGCCGGACCGGCCAGGCCGGCAGGGCGAGCCCTGCTTTGCGCCCTGCTCATTGTCGCCCTCATTTTGGGGCCCGCCCTGCCGGCAAAAGCTTTTTTAGGGCCTTTCACCTTAAGCGATGAAATTGAACTGGGCCGCAAATTCAGCGTGCTGGTCAAGTCGCAGTTGCCGCTGGTGGACGACCCCGAAGTCAAAAACTATGTCACCGGCATTGTGCAGCGTCTGCTCGACAATATTCCGCAGCAACCCTACACCTTTGAAGTCAACGTGATCATGGCCAAGCCCGTGAACGCCTTCGCCGCGCCGGGCGGCTTTCTTTTCGTGTTTACCGGCCTTATTTTGGCCATGGACAGTGAATCGCAATTGGCCGGAGTTTTGGCGCACGAACTGGCCCACGTAACCCAACGGCACATCGCCCTGCGCATTGAGCGAGGGCAGATAATCGGCCTGTTGTCCACCATCCTGGCCTTGGGCGGCCTATTTTTAGGCGGCCACGGGCGCGGCGCGGCGGCGGCCGGATCCATGGCCGCGGGCCAAGCCGCCATGCTCAATTACAGCCGCATTGACGAAGCCGACGCCGACCATGTGGGCTTGGATTACTTAACCGCCGCCGGATATCGTCCTCAGGGCATGTACGAGTCGTTTGAAAATATCCGCAGCAAAAGCTTCGGCGGCGCCATTCCACAATATTTGAGCACTCACCCGGATATTCAGGAAAGAATAAAAGACATCAGCGCCCGTGTGAAAACCCTGCCCGCTGATGCGCAAAACCGCAGCGACAGCAATCTGACTTTCAAACGCATTCAAACTCTGGTGCGGGCCAAGTATTCCGATGCGCGTGAAGCTATCGCTTATTTTAATAAAGACAAAGCCGCACCGTCTTATCTTATTGATCTGGGCCTGGGCATCTGCTACTCGCGCATCAACAAAGTTTCCGATGCCGCAGCAGCCTTCGATTCAGCTCTGCGCGCCGCCCCTCAGGATTCCATAGTTTGGCGCGAATCAGGCACTTTTCATTTTAACAAGGGCCGCCAGGATCTGGCCTCGGAATACTTGAACAAAGCCGTACGCATGAATCCGCAGGACTACGAGGCTTCTTTTTATTACGCGCGCGTGCTGCTGGAAGACGGCGACACCCGCAGCGCCTTTGAGCAATTTCAAAATGTGCTGCGCTACCTGCCCGAATCTTATGAGACGCATTATTATTACGGCAGAGCGCTCTTAAGCAGCGGAGAGACGTTTAAAGGCAACTTGCACCTGGCTTACAGCGGGCTATATCAAAACGATCGCCGCAAAACAGAAAATTTTATGGAAAAGGCCAAAGCCAAAATCGCATCGCCACAGGATCAGGCGAGCTTCGACCGCTTCAAAAGCATCTACGAGGAGCGGGCTGAATTTTGGGACAAATAAACAACCACACCCACGAAAGGTTTACCACTATGGATATGCACGGAACCACTATTTTAGGCATTGTTAAAAACGGGCAGGCCGCCATGGCCGGCGACGGGCAGGTCACCTTAGGCCAGTCCGTGGCGGTAAAACATACCGCCCGCAAAGTGCGTAGATTATACCACGACCGTATCCTGGCCGGTTTTGCCGGGGCCACAGGCGACGCCTTCACTTTATTTGAACGCTTTGAAGCCAAGCTTAAAGAAAATGGCGGCAACCTGGTGCGCGCCAGCGTGGAAATGGCCAAAGACTGGCGTACGGACAAATACCTGCGCCGCCTGGAAGCCATGCTGCTGGTGGCGGACACGGAGAACCTGCTCATCCTTTCCGGCGCGGGGGATGTAATTGAGCCTGACGACGGCATAGCGGCCATCGGCAGCGGCGGCGCATATGCCCTGGCCGCGGCCCGGGCGCTTTGCCGGCATACCGACAAGGGCATTGAAACCGTGGTGCGTGAGTCCATGCACATTGCCGCGGAAATCTGCGTGTTTACCAATGACAACCTGACCTTGGAAACTTTGACTGAATAGGTTTCGACTTAAAACAAGCCTACCGCATGACCATGGACGCCGCCTCACTCAGAAGCCGAGCCGGCACCCGCTTAAAAGTCGGGTGCAAACTTAATCTGTATCTCGAAATCACAGGTATTTTGAGTAACGGCTATCACAGCTTGGAAACTCTGTTTTATTTTCTGCCGGAGCCGCATGACTTCATTGATATAGCCCCCGGAAAGCCGGGGCAGGCCATGCGCCTGTTCTGCCCCCAAAATCCAGAACTGGAAAGTGAACAAAATATTCTGATTAGGGCTTATAAACTGTTCGCGGAGCATACCGGCCGGCGTTACGACCTGACTGTGACGCTGCACAAACAAATTCCCATGGGCGCGGGCCTGGGCGGCGGCTACTGGCTGGCCTACGCGGCTCTCGCCGGCCTGGATCTCGCCGCCATAACCGCCA
>CBDTYX010000133.1:0-5811 GCA_965364745.1 uncultured Desulfovibrionaceae bacterium
GCCATGTTCGGCTATACGGAAGAGGAAGTGCTTGGAAAATTCCCCACATCCATTTTCGGGCCTGAAGAAAAAAACTTTCTCCGTAAGGCGCGCAAATGCTTAGCGACCAACGAAACTTGTACCGGCGAAGGCGTAGCCTACTGCAAAAACGGCAACCGCCTGTGGGTTTGCACCAGAGTGACGCCGCTGCCGGACCAAGCCGGCAAATGTGAGCTTTTGGCAAACATCTTTACCGACATCACGGAGCTGAAGCTCCAAGAAATACTGCAAAGGAAAACCCTGGAGGGTCTTGCTTACGACGTGCCCACAGAGCAGCTTTTGAAAGTGCTCTGCCTGGAAATAGAACGGATCATGCCCGAGTTGCGCGTGGGCGTCATGGGTATAAATAAAAATAATTGCCTGACTTTGTTGACCACATCCTACCCGCCGCTCAAACAGTTGGACAGCCTCAGCCTGGACCTTGAAAGAAGCGAATCCCCGGTCTGTCGCGCCGTATGTTCCGGCCGTACACCAGCGGAACCCAGCATCAAAAACTCGCAATTTCCGGATAAAGTAAAAGAGTTGTTTGCAACCATGAACATTAACGCCTGCACGGCCGCGGCTATTAAAGACGCTGCCGGGCAAATCGTCGGCGCGGTGAGTTTTTATCGTGAGCGCGGACCAAAGATGAATGCCGCCCAGACCCGCCTGGCCGAATCCATGGCTTCCCTGTGCGCCGTGATTATGGAGCGCGACGCGAACAAAGCCAGAATGCGCATGTTGACCCACTACGACCCTTTAACCGGTCTGCCCAATCGCAATTTACTGGTTTCCGGCGCCGGCCATTTCTTCGGCGAGACCTCACCCGCTGAAGGCAACCTGCCGCTGGCGGTTCTATATATCAATATCGACGGTTTCAGCCGCGTCAATCAATTTTGCACTTATGAACAAGGCAATGATATTTTAAGAGCCGCCGCCGGCCGGCTGATGCACATTAAAGAAAGACGCGATCTGGTGGGCCGCATGTTTGCAGATCAGTTCGCGCTTATTTCCCCGCGCTGCGACGCCGAGCAGGCCTTTGCAAAAGCCAGGCTTATTCAGAGTGAGCTGGGCAAGCCTGTGCCGGTCAACGATACGGAGGTATCCCTGACCTCCAGTATCGGCATAAGCTTGTGCCAAAGTAACTGCGCCCGCATCGACTCGTTGATCAGCGACGCCGACAGCAGCCTGCTGCAGAGCAAGAACCGGGGGCCCGGCCGGATAAGCTTCTTTAATGCGGACCTGGACCGCCTGGTTAAAACCAATTTGACGCTGGAAACTCATTTGCGCAAGGCCATTGAGCAGGAACGCCTGACGCTGTGCTATCAGCCCCAAGTATACATCGGCAGCGGCAAATTGTATGGCGTAGAGGCCCTGTGCCGCTGGAACGACAGAAAATGCGGCCGGGTGTCTCCGGAGCAGTTTATTCCTCTGGCGGAAAAAACAGGATTAATAGAAAAATTGAGCGACTGGGTCATTCGGGAAGCTTGCCGCCAGTTGGCCGAATGGCGGGGCAAGGGTCTCGCTGTGCCGTCCATGGCCATAAATCTGTCGCCGCCCAGCTTTCATGATACCACGCTTCCTGAGCGCATCATTGCTTATTTGCGCCAGTTCGGGCTTGCCCCTTCGGATATCATTCTGGAGTTGACCGAACGTGTGCTGCTGGATGAAAACCCGGACACCCTGACCACGATTCATCACGCTCGCGAGTTGGGCCTTGCCCTGTCTCTGGATGATTTCGGCACAGGCTATTCCAGCTTAAGCTACTTGCGCAGCCTGCCCCTTTCAGAAATAAAACTGGATCAGAGTTTTGTGCGTGATTTGCACATCAAGGATGTCAGTCGGCGCCTCAGTGAAGCGGTCATGCAATTGGGGCAAAGCCTTAAGCTAACGGTTTTGGCTGAAGGCGTTGAAAATATGAGCCAATATCGTCTGCTCCGGCAACAAAACTGTCATGTGGCCCAAGGCTATCTGGTATCAAAGCCGCTGCTGCCGGACAGTTTGGAAAAATGGCTCCTGAGCTGGCGGCCCCAGGCCATGGCCGACCAGCACAGCTTGCTGTAGCCACTCGATTGCGATTTTGCACCAAATAACTCAAGAGGGGGGAAGCGCTATTTGCGGGTCAGGCGCACCCCATCTTCGCCGTCCAATTCTTTAATGAGCACGTCCACATGGTCCTGGGGCTGAGTTTGAATGCTTTTGCCCACAAAATCCGCTTGAATGGGCAATTCGCGATGCCCGCGATCCATAAGCACAAGCAACTGCACACACTGAGGGCGGCCGTGGTCAAGCACCGCTTCCAGCGCGGAACGAATGGTCCGGCCGGTGAACAAAACGTCGTCCACCAGAAGCACCTTGCACTCATCCAAGGCAAAAGGGATGTGCGTGCGGCCGATTACCGGCTGCGCTTGTAAATTGGTCCAGTCGTCACGGTAGAAATTTATATCCAATTCACCAAAAGGCAAATCCCGCCCCAGGCGATCCTTGAGAATTTTACGCAGCCGCGCGGCAATATCCACACCCCGCCTCTGAATGCCCAAGATGGCCAAATTTTCGCAATCTCCGTCCACTTCCAAGATTTCGTAAGCCAATCTTTCCAGGGTGCGCTCCATTTCATCGGCGCTGACAATAATTTCGCTCTGAGACATACTCTTCTCTCCGGGGGTATTGTTTACCGACACACGCATCGGCTTATTCAAAGAAAAATTATACTAAAAAATCAAGCATAATTCCAGTAAAAAATGAACGAACGCTCTGCGCAGCTGATACATTGACAGGTCGAACCGCAGAGATTAAAATTTAAATAATCAAGTCTGGGGAGGATTAAGTATATTATGATTACACTTTCCGATGAAGCTCGCGAAGAGCTGGAAGAGTTCTTTTCCGCCAAGGAAAAATCGCCGATCAGGGTGTTTATGGCCAGAGGGTGCAGCGGCTCCCGCCTGGCTCTGGCTTTAGATCCGGCCACCGATGAAGACAAAACCTTTGTTGATAACGATTTCACCTTTGTCATCAACGAAGATCTGCTGAGCGCCACCGGCGCCATAGCCATTACGTTGACCGATATGGGGTTTGAAGTCAGCTCTGAAAATCCCCTGCCCAATACCGGCGGTGGATGCGGCGGATGCCCCTCTGCGGCCGGTTGTGGACAATAGCTCCTGCGGCGCAAACATTCTCAACCATAAAAAAGCGGCTTTCCAGCCGCTTTTTTATTTGCATTCGGCAAAGGCGCCGAGTTATTTTTTCTTAAGCCAGGGCATGAGTTCGCGCAGCCCCTTGCCCACTTTTTCAATGGGGTGCTCGGCTTCAATACGTCGCTTAGCCTTGAAATAAGGGTTGCCGGCCTGGTTTTCCAAAATAAAATTACGGGCAAACACCCCTTCCTGAATTTCCCGCAAAACTTTTTTCATTTCCTTGCGGGTCTCATCGGTAATAATGCGCGGCCCGGTCACATAGTCGCCGTATTCGGCTGTATCGCTTATGGAATAACGCATCCGGGCAAGGCCGCCTTCATACATGAGGTCGACAATAAGCTTAACTTCATGCAGGCATTCAAAATAAGCGACTTCAGGCTGGTAGCCGGCTTCCACTAAAGTTTCAAACCCGGACTTGATCAGTTCGGACAAGCCGCCGCACAAAACCACCTGCTCGCCGAACAAGTCGGTTTCCGTTTCTTCAGCGAAGGTGGTTTCAATCACCCCGGAGCGCGCTCCGCCGATGCCTTTGGCATAGGCCAAGGCCAGATCTTTAGCGCGGCCGCTGCTGTCCTGATGCACGGCGATAAGGCAGGGCACGCCGCCGCCTTCGGTATAGGTACGCCGCACGAGATGGCCGGGACCTTTTGGCGCGACCATGAGCACGTCCACGTCCGCGGGCGGTTCCACCTGGCGGAAATGAATATTAAAACCGTGTCCGAACAAAAGGGCCTTGCCGGCGCTTAAATGGGGACGGATATCCTGCTCGTAGACCGCGCGATGGAACTGATCGGGCAAAAGGATCATGATCAGATCCGCCTGCTTGACCGCCTCAGCCACGGACAGGGGCGCAAAGCCGTGTTCTCTGGCCAGATCATAATTGGGACCGCCGGGACGCTGAGCCACCACCACTTTAACCCCCGAATCGCGCAAATTCTGGGCATGGGCGTGCCCCTGGCTGCCGTAACCGACAATGGCCACAGTCTTGTCTTTCAATAAGTTCAAGTCCGCATCCTGATCATAATAAATCTTCATATCTTCTCCATAATGCTGTTGTTGCTAAAATTAAAAAACCGGCCCTCGCCGGAAAACGCTCCCATCAGACCTAGTCTTCTCTAACCGACAATCAGGATCAAGGAGGGAGAGGTACGGAGAGGCAGAACCAAAAGGAGCTGAGCCCCTTTTGGTTCTGCCTCTCCGGCAGCTACGGCTTATGTATGCACCTGCATGGAACGGCGCATGGCCACTGTGCCGGTACGGGCCACTTCTTTGATGCCGTATTTTTGCAACAAAGTAAGAATGGCCTCCAGTTTGTCAAAGGTGCCTGAGGCTTCCAGGGTAATTTCCGTATGCCCCACGTCCACGACCTTGCAGCGGAAAATATCGGCCAGTCGCAAAATATCGCCGCGCAAAGATTCGTCGGCCAGCACTTTAACCAGCATCATTTCGCGCTCTACCGCCGCGCAGTTGGAAAAATCCACCACTTTGACCACGGTGATAAGCTTCCGTAATTGCTTGACAATCTGTTCAATAATCTGGTCGTCGCCCGTAGTGGCAATGGTCATCAGCGAAGTGCCGGCCTCGGGCATGGGCGCGACGTTAAGCGATTCAATATTAAATCCCCGCCCGCTGAACAGGCCCGATACTCGGGAAAGCACGCCGGGTTCATTTTCCACCAGCACGGAAAGCACATGTCTCATTATGAAGCTCCTTAAAAAGTCACAAAATTCAGGACAGTTAAGCCAGTAACATATCGCTGATATCCCCGCCGGCCGGAACCATGGGGTAAACATTTTCCTGCGGCTCCACCACTACGTCAATAAACGCCGGCCCCTCGGCCGCAAACGCCTCCGTCAAGATTTTGTCCAAATCCTCACGGCGGGCAATGCGCCAGCCTTTCGCGCCGTAAGCTTCGGCCAGCTTAACAAAGTCCGGCACCGTTTCCAGATCATTGGCCACGTTGCGGCCGGCATAGAAAAATTCCTGCAACTGCCGAATCATCCCCAGGCACCCGTTATTGAGAATGACCACTTTCACGGGCAAATTATGGGATACAGCCGTGGCCAGTTCCTGGATGTTCATCTGAATGGAGCCGTCGCCCGAAATGCAGACCACTAATTTATCGGGCAGGGCAAATTGCGCGCCGATGGCCGCGGGAAAGCCAAAACCCATGGTGCCCAGGCCTCCGGAAGTAATCAGAGAGCGCGGGCGATTAAATTTAAAAAACTGAGCCGTCCACATCTGATGCTGCCCCACATCCGTGGCTAAAATCGTATCCCCTTTGACCGCACGGGCTACAGCCTCCACAACTTCTTGCGGTTTAACGAACTCGCCCGCTGTGTACCTGAAAGGATGGTCGGACTGCCACTGCGTTAAAAGCTCAAGCCAGGACGCGTGCACAGCCGCCCAGTCCTTTTCGCTCAAACGCGGCTTAAGCAGCTCAACAAGGCCTTCCAGGGCCAAGGTGCAGTCCGCTACAATGGGTATGGAAACCTGCACATTTTTGCGAATGGAGGCCGGATCAATATCAATATGAATAATACAGGCTTCCGGCGCAAAGGCCGATACCCGACCGGTCACCCGGTCGTCAAAGCGCACG
>CBDTYX010000134.1:0-5801 GCA_965364745.1 uncultured Desulfovibrionaceae bacterium
GCAGATGCTCTATCCGACTGAGCTACTGGCGCGCGTTGAAAAGTTGATAGCTTGCCGGGAGCGTGCGGTCAAGAATTTTGTCGGGTGGCTGTTGCTAATACCCGACCATGTTGCTCATGGCTTCCTGGCGGTGGAAGTAAAATTCCACGCGGCGGTTCATGGCCGCGGCGCCGGGGGTGGTGGAGGGCACCAGGGGGCGGGTGTCGGCGTAGGAAACCGCGCGCAAGAGGCCGGGATCCACGCCTTTTTCGGTAAGATAGGCGATGCAGGCCGCGGCTCTGGCCCCGCCCAGCTCCCACTTGGAGGCGAAATTGGGCGCGCCGGTTTCCTCGGGATCAGTGTGGCCGCGCACAATGCAGAATACTTTGAACTTGTGCATGACGTTGATGACGCTGTCCAGCACCTGGCGGCCTTCGGGGTTCAGGTTGGTCGAGTTGGCGTCAAACATGGCGTCGGCGTTGACGTGCAGCAGCACGCCCACATCATCGGAGCTGATGCCGCTGGATGAGGAGATTTCCGTATTGGCGTTGAGCGCGGTTTGCAGCTCTTTGACCAGATTCAATTGCGCGGCTTCGTTTTCAGACAGCTTGTGCACATCGATCTGTTGGGCCGGGTTCAGATAAAAAGGCGTGGCCGAGGTGGACATGCCCGAACCGGCGGGCGGGCCTTCGCCGCCGGAAGTGAAGTAGCCCTCCAGATAGACCTTGGTCTCTTCCGGGGCCATGTTCAATATCCACATGAGCAGGAAAAAGGCCATCATTGCCGTAACAAAGTCGGCGTAGGCCACTTTCCATGAGCCGCCAGCCATGCTGCACTCCAAAGGCCGCTTGGGGCGCGCTTTTTTTGTTCGCGCCCGGCAAAGGCGCGATTTTAACCCTTGCCGCCATAAATATAACGATTAAAACGCGGCGCGCCGGGGTTTTCTCCCGGCGCCCGGCGCTTCGGCTTTTTTGGCTCCGAAACGCTAGCCTCTAAGCTTTTCTTCCATTTCCAGGAAAGTGGGCCTGAAGTCGGAGGGAATAGCCCGCCGTCCGAACTCCAGGGCCATAATCGGTGGGGAGCCTCGCGCCGAGGCGGCCACGGCTTCCCGAATTACCCGGTATAAGAAAATTTCTTCATGGGCCAGGTTTTCCAGCTTGGCGGCCATGGGGCCGAACACGCCGTAACAGAGCAGAATGCCCAGGAAGGTGCCGACCAGCGCCGCGCCGATGGCATGCCCCAGCTCTTCCGGCGGGGCATTGATTTTGCCCATGGTCAGCACAACGCCGAGCACCGCAGCCACAATCCCCATGCCGGGCATGGATTCGGCCATGCGGCTCACGTTGTGCGGGGTCATGTTTTCCACATCATGGGTGACCTGGATGTCCACGGCCATGAGCTTGTCGAGCTCCGCGGCCGCGCCGCCCGAGGTTAAAAGCACGCGCAAAGTATCGCCGATGAAGAAGCAGATTTTTTTGTTTTTGGATACAGAGCCGTATTTCTGGAAGATGCCGCTCTGATCGGGATGTTCAATGTCTTTTTCAATACTGATGATGCCGTCACGGTACATTTTGGAAAACAATTCGTACAAAAGGCCTAAAAGTTCGAGGTATTCTTTTTTACCCGGCCCGGCGCCGAAAAATATGGATTTGATGTTGCGCAGCACCAGTTTCATGGTGTAGGCGGAGTTGGAGGCGATGAACGCGCTGATGCCCGCCCCGGCGATGATGACGATTTCCGCGGGCTGGATCAGGATCATCGGGTCGCCGTGCTCCAGCATGAAGCCCCCAACGATGGAGACAAACACCATGATCAGGCCGCCAATCATCAACATATGAACATACCGTCCCGGCTGCTTAGTCCGTTGAACTCGTTGCCGCTGCAAAATTTAGCGGCGTAATCCGCATAACGCTTGCTTAAGTATACACTGCTGTTTAAAATTTAACAATCTCCGATCTTAAGCCGAGGCATCTCGCAAATAACCTTTTCGGCCGAAAAAACGTTTACATTATAGCTCCTCTTGATTTTAAGACAAGAGCGGCGCAAGTTTCTCCAGCCGGAGGAGGCGCTTACAAATACATATCGGCCGCGTCCAGATAGTTGCGCACGTAATCAGCAATCCCGGTTTTCAGAGCGTGCATGCCCGACACCGGGTAGCCGGCCGTCTGCAGGGCTCCCATGTCCGCCTGGGTGAAATATTGGTACTTGCCGGAAAGCTCCGGGGGCATGTCAATATAATCAATAGCTTCCGGCAGATTTAAGGCGGCGAAGACGGCTCTTGCCAAGTCGTTGAAAGAAGCGGCCTTGCCCGTGCCTACGTTGAACAGGCCGTTGCATGCGGGGTTGTCCAGCAACCAGGCGACAATGGCCGCGCAGTCTTTAACGTAGACGAAGTCGCGGCGCTGTTCGCCGTCCGCGCAATCGGGCCGGTCGGACTTGAACAGGGAAATGCGGCCGTGCGTCTTTATTTCCGCAAAGGCCTTGGCCGCCACGCTGCGCATGGAGCCTTTGTGATATTCATTGGGGCCGTAAACATTGAAAAATTTCAGGCTGGCGATGCGGCCGAGCAAATTTTCGCGCATGGCCCAAAGGTCGAAGAGGTGCTTGGAGTAGCCGTACATGTTCAAGGGCCGCAGGCGGGGGGTTACATCGGGGCTGTCGGAAAAGCCCTGCTCGCCGCTACCGTAAGTGGCCGCGCTGCTGGCCTGGATAAAGCGGGCGCCTACTTTCAGGGCGTAGCGGCAAAGCTCCTGGCTGTAGCGCACGTTGTTGCGCATGAGAAAATCGGCATCCAGCTCGGTGGTGGCGGAGCAGGCGCCCATGTGGATAATGGCTTTGGGCTTGCGCGGCAGGCTGTTTTTCAGCACCAGATCCATAAACTCATCGCGGTGCAGATAGCCGAGGTAGCGCCGGTTGACCAGGTTTTTCCATTTGTCGGACGCGGCGAGATTGTCGACCACCAGGATGTCGTCAATGCCCCGCTCGTTTAAGGCCCAGATAATGGCGCTGCCGATAAAGCCCGCGCCGCCGGTAACTACGATCATAGCTTAACCCTTTTTGAGGGATGTTGTTAAACATATTACAACCCCACCTTTTCCCCAATCAGAGTTAAGGAGAGGAGGAGATCTGGAGGAGGGGAACCTAAAGGGGCATAACACCTTTTGGTTTCCCTCCTTCAGCGTGCCGGGGAAATCACCCCATGGCCGCGCACAAAAGTTCGCCGAACTCGCTGCAGCCCACAGTTTTGGCGTTGTCCATCTGCCGGGCCAGGTCGCCGGGCACGGTTTTGGCGGCAATGACCTTGCCCATGGCGCTGTGCACCAGTTCGGCGGCCGCAGGCCAGCCGGCGTGTTCCAAAAGCATGGCCCCGGAAAGAATGAGGCTGCCCGGGTTGGCGGCATCTTTGCCCACATATTTGGGGGCGGTGCCGTGGGTGGCCTCAAAGAAGGCCAGGGTATCGGACATGTTTACGCCGGGCGCAAGGCCAAGGCCCCCCACCTGGGCGGCCAGGGCGTCGGAAATATAGTCGCCGTTGAGGTTTGGCGCGGCGATGACGCTGTACATGGCCGGGCGGGTAAGAACTTGCTGGAACATGTTGTCGGCGATGCGGTCGCGAATGACCAACTTGCCGGGGTGGTTCTCGGCTTCTTCTTCGCTCACCCATTTGCCGGCGTATTCTTCGGCGGCCAGCTCATAGCCCCAGAGCTTGAAAGCGCCTTCGGTGAACTTCATGATATTGCCCTTGTGCATAAGGGTGACGCTGTCTTTGTTGTGGCTAAGGGCGTAGTCAATGGCTTTGCGGATGAGTCGTTTTGAGCCGAAAGCGCTCATGGGCTTTATGCCGAAAGCCGATTCGGGGCGGACGTCGGCGCCCAGCTCATCGCGCAAAAAGGCCTCCAGCTTGCGGGCTTCAGGGCTGCCGGCCGCGAATTCAATGCCTTTGTAAAGGTCTTCGGTATTTTCCCGAAAGATGATCATGTCCACCAACTCGGGGTGCTTGACCGGCGAGCCGATGCCCGGAAAATATTTGATGGGGCGCACGCAGGCGTAAAGATCGAAAATTTGGCGCAGGGCCACGTTGAGGCTGCGGATGCCGCCGCCCACCGGGGTGGCCATGGGGCCCTTGATAGCCAGCTCCGCATCGCGCAAAGCGGCCAGGGTGGTCTCGGGCAGATATTCCCCGGTTTCCGCATAGGCTTTTTCGCCGGCCAGCAGCTCTTTCCATTCAATGCTGTGCTCGCTGTTGTAAGCTTTGCGCAGTGCGGTATCCAACACAGGGCGGGTGGCGTTCCAGATTTCAGGGCCGATGCCGTCGCCCTTAATGTAATAGACGATTTTTTTCATAAATGGCTCCTCATGCGCATGTCGCCGTTGGCGACCAGGTCCGCGGCATGACTGTTGCGGTTATTGTTTGGCCGCGCCGGCTGCAGTTGCGGCGGGCACTGAAGGCATATCGCCAAATTCTTTAGTAATCAAGGCATTGCGCAGCGGCACCGTATATTTTTCATCGTAACGGACGGTGTCGGCCGCCAATTCTTGCGCCGCGGCAATAAAGTCCTTGCCTGGCGCGTATGCCCGATCCGCGATCATGGCGCAGAACGAATCGGCCACAGCTACCAGGCGGCCTATGGAGCTGATTTCATTGCCTGAGGCCTTGCGCGGGTAACCCGAGCCGTTTAGCCGCTCGTGGTGCTCGGTGGCGGCCTGAACGAGTTCATCCCAGCCCAGTTGCGCTTTTTGCACCATCTTGCCGCCAATCAGCGTGTGCGGAGGGATTTTTTCCTTTTCATCCGGCTTAAGCGGCGTATTTTTATTGACGATGAACGGGGGCACTTTGGACATGCCCACATCGTGCAAAATGAGGCCCAGGGCCAGGCGGTCCACATCCCGACGCTTGATTTCCGTGGTTCGGGAGCCGTGGCTGTAAATCCACATGCCTACCACCAGGCAGTTAACGGAGTGGCGGGCCAGGCTGTAAGCGCGGTTTAAGCGCCGCATAAACAGCTTCAGGCGGTGGAAGTCCGAAAAAATATATTCCGTAAACACCAGCACGTCTTGCATCAGCGCTTCAAAAACCGGTTTGACCGGCTGTTCCAAGTAGGCTTCAAGACGCATGGCCAGGGCGCTCATGCAGATATCGGCAATTTCGCCTTCTTTCAAGTTCTTGTCGACCAGGATCAGGTCCAGTTGTTTGACAATATGTTTGGAGTATATCGGGTAGTCGGCCCTGGACACAAACAGATCGCCTTCCCTGCACAGCTCGTACATTTTTTCCACCTGCTCATTGCTGAGTTTGGTGTCTTTGGGAACAAAGGTCTGCAATTGTCCCACCTCGTGCCGATAGATGAACAGAGGCAAGGGCAGCCTGTATTTGGGAAAGCTGGTCAGAATTTCCATGCTGATCTGATAATATTCTTCAGCAATAAGCAGGGGGGCTTCTTTTTTAGCCACAGGCAACTCCCTTAAGGCGGTTTGCGTTTTTCAGGCCGGAAGGCTCGTGTCGTCCGACGTTGCGAACCCGCCTCCCGGGCGGGGAATAAGCTCTACGCTATTTTATATAAATTTTAACCAGATTGGTGCCGACGCTGCGTTGATTTACGCGGCCCTGTCCGGCGGTAATTATAAAAGTCCGACCATTGGAGAATATGGGATAAAAGTCAATAAACTTTTCCGAGCGGTCAAGATGGCTTTCGATTTCCTGGTCCACCAGCCAGGGGCGCACCCCCCAAGTGAAGTTTAAGGCGTGCAGGGTTTCAGGATCAGGGGTCAGCGCGTAAATGGGCTGTCTGGGCTGGCGGGCGGAAATCAGGCGGGCCGAGGCG
>CBDTYX010000135.1:0-5771 GCA_965364745.1 uncultured Desulfovibrionaceae bacterium
CGGCCGCTACGAAGGCATTGACGCCCGTTTGCTTGAGCTTTTCCCCATCACTCCGGTGAGTGTGGGCGATTACGTGCTCAACGGAGGTGAAGCCGCTTGCCTGAATGTGATTGAAAGCGTGTGCCGCCTGCTGCCCGGCTTCATGGGGCATGAAAATTCCGGCGAGGAAGAAAGTTTCTCGCACAGCCTTTTGGAATATCCCCACTACACCCGGCCCGAAAATTTTGCCGGACACATTGTGCCCGAAGCGCTCACCGCAGGAAACCACGCCCGCATAGCGGCCTGGCGGCGACAGGAATCTTTGCGCATCACCCTTTGGCGGCGCCCGGAACTTCTGGACGCCGCGCCCTTAAACGCCACGGATCTGGCCTGCCTGCAAAATTTGCCCCGGCTTTCCCTGGGCCGCAACCTGCATCTGGCCCTGGTCCATTATCCGGTTCTGGATAAAGACAAAAATTCTCTGGCTGTTTCTTTGACAAATCTGGATATCCACGATATAGCTCGAAGTTCCTGTTGCTACGGCCTGGGCGGCTACTACGTGGTTACCCCGTTGCAAGATCAGCAACGCCTTTTGGCTGAACTGCTTGCGCACTGGACCACAGGCGCCGGCAGCCGCAGCAACCCGGACCGGACCGAAGCTCTGCGCCTGGTTATTGCCGCGAACGACGTGGCTGAAGTCATCGCGCAAGTGGAAGCGCGTTGCGGCGAGCGCCCTCTGGTTTTAGGCAGCAGCGCCAGGCCAGAAGGCGCGCTCACTTACCGGGATGTGCGCGAGGCATTAACTAAGCGCCCCGTGTTGTTGCTTTTAGGCACCGGGCACGGACTGGCCCCCACTGTTTTGGAAAAATGCGACGGCGTGTTGCGGCCTCTGCGCGGCGCATCCGGCTACAACCATTTTTCCGTGCGCAGCGCGGCGGCCGTTATGCTCGATAGAATTTTAGGCGATTGGCATTGACAAACCCGACAATCCGGGATAAGCAAACCGCCTGCGACGCTGGACCAAGATTGCAGCGCTAAAGAAAATTTCTCAGACTGGGAGAAAGACAATGGATCTGATTAAAAAAATTGAAAACGAACACCTGCGCATGGACCTGCCCGAGTTCCGCGCCGGGGATACGATTAAAGTATACATGCGTATCATTGAAGGCGAAAAGGAACGCATCCAGATGTTCCAGGGCGCGGTCATCCGCGTGCGCCGCGGCGGCACCGGCTCCACCTTCATGGTCCGCAAAATTTCCGACGGCGTGGGCGTGGAACGTATTTTCCCCATGAACTCCCCGTTTATCGACCGCGTAGAAGTGGTCACTCAGGGCGATGTGCGCCGTAACCGCCTCTACTACCTGCGCAATCTCAAAGGCAAAGCGGCCAGAATCAAAACCAAGACCGACTGGTAGTTTTTACCTCGCATCTTTCAGGCCGGCGTTTACCATTTATGCGGTAAACGCCGGTTTTGTCATGTCCGCCCGCCTGTTTCCCGTCCATTGCACAATGCCCTTGAAGCGACTATACTGCGGCGGTGAAAGAGCTCTCCCCCCTAATCTGCCCCGAGGACCTTAAGGACTGGGCCGGCATTGACGAAGCCGGACGGGGTTGCCTGGCCGGCCCTGTGGTGGCCGGTTTGGTCGTTTTATCCGCCAAAGCGCCCATAGTCGGCTTAAACGATTCCAAAAAACTCAGTCCGGCTCGTCGCGAAGCGCTGGCGGCCGTGATCAAGAATCAGGCCTCGGCCTGGGCCATCGGCATCAGCTGGCCGGCTGAAATCGATCGCATCAATATTTTGCAAGCCACTTTCCGGGCCATGGCCCGCGCCCTGGGCGCTCTGACGCTTAAATATCCGGAAAATACCGTTCCGGGGCTGCTCATCGACGGGCCCCACACCATTCCCAAAGCGATGCTGACTGCGGCCGCGTTTGAACGGAACATCCCTCCGCAGCAGGCTGTGATTAAAGGGGACGGGCTCATTCCGGCCATCGCCGCCGCATCCATTTTAGCCAAAACCCACCGCGATCGTTTAATGGCGGCGCTGGGACGCCGCTTCCCCGGTTACGGACTGGAAGAGCACAAAGGCTACGCCACTGCGGAGCACTACGCGGCACTGGGCAAGCTGGGCCCCTGCCCCATACACCGCCTGACCTTTGCCGGCGTGGCCGCGCCGCGCGAGGCAAGCCCGACAACGCAGCACTCCTTGCTGCCCTTTATTTCCGGCAGGGCATGAGCATATGTCCACACTCGCCACAGGCAAGGCCGGAGAAGACTTTGCGGCCAAGCATCTTAAAAAGCTGGGCTGGCGCATTCTCGAACGCAACTGGCGCTGCGGCCCGCTGGAACTGGATATCATCGGCGCGCACAAGGGCGTCTTGATTTTTGTGGAAGTAAAAACCAGAGCCGCAAAAGGGCTGACCCGACCGGATGAGGCTTTGACCCCGGCCAAACAGGAGCGCCTGGTCCGCGCCGCGTCTCAATACCTGAGCGCCACGGACAACTGGGACAAGCCCTGCCGCTTTGATCTGATCAGCATATGGCAAACGGCCGACAACACTTTCAGCCTGGAGCATTTCCCCCATGCCTTTGAACTCAGCCCGGCTGTGGCTGGTGGCCACACCCCTTGGCAACCTTGGTGACCTTTCGCCCCGTGCCGCGGAAACCCTGACCCGCGCGGACATCATCCTGGCCGAAGACACGCGCCGCACCGGCGTGCTGCTGGCCGCCGCTAAAATCACGCCCAAGCGGCTGCTCAGCTTTCACGAGCACAACGAAAGCGAACGCCTGCCCCAAATTCTGGCTGCCTTGCAAGACGGCGCTGAGGCGGCTCTGGTGTCCGATGCAGGGATGCCTGTACTTTCCGACCCCGGATTTGATCTGGTGCGGGCCTGCCGCGCCGCGGGGATCAAGATATCCTGCGTGCCCGGCCCCTGCGCTGAAGTCACGGCTGTGGCCGCCAGCGGCTTGCCGCCCCAACCTTATGTCTTCCTGGGTTTTTTGCCGCGCAAGCCCGGCGAGATCCGCAAGACGCTGTCCCCATATGCCGTCCTTCCGGCCACGCTGGTCTTTTTTGAACGCAAAGACCGCCTGCGCGACACCTTAAGCCTGGCCGCCGACTGCCTGGGCCCGCGCGAAGTTTGCGTGGCCAGAGAAATGACCAAAACCCACGAAGAATTTATCTTTGGCCGCCTGGAGGATCCTGACTTTTGCAGCGGTGAACTTCTGGGTGAAATTACCGTGGTCGTCGGACCTCCGGAAAAGCCGCCGCTCAGTTCGGAACAAGATATTTTCAGCCTGGCCGCCGCGCACCCCGACCTGCCCCCGCGCGCCCTGGCCAAGCTTATTGCCGGGCAAACGGCCGGCCGCTCGGCCAAGGAAATCTACGACCTGCTCGTGACGCGAAGCATCGCTCCGCACCCCGTAGACATTCAAGATTAAAGTGATATACTGCGCCACAACCACGATGGTCCTACCACTAGTAAAAACTTTTTCGTCCCTTATCGCGGCGTACCCGGTTTAGTCAGTTCTTGCTTCGCCGGGGCATAAACCCGACAGCGGCTCTGGAGCGTCCATGAACAAGCAACATCTCACCGGCTATATAATGATTTTCGCGGCGTCTTTGCTGTTCTCCCTCATCGGCCCTATCTCGCTGTTCGCCATGTCCGAAGGAGTTACGCCTTTGGAAGCGGCTTTCTGGCGAGCCTTCTTCGGCGGCCTGTCCTTCGGCATACACGGAATGCTTATCGGCGCATGGCGAATCACGGGCAAGCAACGCATGACTCTGAGCCTCTTCGGCATTCCCGGCGTGGGGCTGCTGTTTTTCTGCTTTATCTACGGCGTGCAGTATGCAGGCGCGGCCATGACCTCGGTGCTTAACAATACCGCGCCCCTCTGGGTAGCTGTCTGGGCCTGGTTATTTTTGCGGGAAGCGCTTACCGGCAGCAAAATTGTCAGCATTATTCTGGCGGTGGTGGGCGCCGGCGTAATTTCCGCCTCGGGCGGCAGCCTGGGAGAGGGCGCCACGCCGCTCGGCATAGTCGCGGCCGCGGCCTCGGGCTTTCTGTTTTCCCTGCACTCGCTCATCGCCAAAAAATTCCTGACCGAAAATGTCTCGGCCGTATCCATCTACATGTACATTCTGCCGATGGGCGCCTTAACCATGCTGCCCTTTGTGGACTTTATGCCCAACAAGAGCCTGGTGGCCTGGACTTCGCTCATCGCCATGGGCTTCATTTGCAACTGGGTGCCTTATTTATGTTTCTGCGGCGCCCTTAAACGCCTGCCCGCCACCAGAGTATCCGTGCTGGAAACCTCCAGCGAGCCCTTTCTGGCCGCCATGTTTGCCTTTCTGTGGTGGGGCGAATCTTTCACCCTTATGGGCTGGCTGGGCGCTTTTCTGGTTATCGGCGCGGTGGTGCTGGTCATTTTAAGCAAAGACAAACTGCGGCCGCCCAAGGAAGCGCGCGCGCCAAGCTGCCAATAAACGCCGCTTGCCCTGTATAAAACCTGTTCAGTTCGAGCGGGGCCGCATTTTACAACCGCGCGGCGCGGGCGGATTGACTTTTTTAACGCGAAAAACACTTGGCAAAACGCCTATAAAGGCTTATAGGTATCTTTCAGCCGCGTTTTTCGCGGCAAATTTTTTATCGGCGCCAGGCTTCTCAAAAATACTTTTAAAACAACGCACAGCGACGCGTCGCCTGAAATAGGCGGCGTGCGGCCCATAGCTTTGCCCGCTGCCGGATGCTGCGCGAATTAAGCAACAAACACAGGAAATATTGTATATGGAACGCATTCCCATTTCCATTCAAGGTGTGGAACTAGTCACCCAGGAGCTGGAGAAGCTGAAAAAAGAACGGCCGGCCGTTATTCAGGCCATTAAAGAAGCCAGAGAAGAAGGCGACATCAGTGAAAATGCCGGCTATGACGCGGCGCGTGAACGCCAAAGCATGCTGGAAGCCCGCATCGCGTACATTGAATCGCGCATGCAAAATTTCAATGTGCTGGATCTAGGCGCGCTTGCCCCGGAAACCGTGGCCTATAGCGCCACCGTGACCATGGAAGACGTGGACAGCGGCGAGGTCAAGGAATACACCCTGCTGGGCCCCGATGAAATGGATTACGCCTGCAAGGGATGTATCTCAGTGTTTTCTCCTGTGGCCGGCGCTTTGCTGGGACGCGGCGAAGGCGATGAAGTGGTGGTGGACGCGCCGCGCGGCAAAATCACCTACGAAATCATCAAAATAGAATACCGGCCCGCTGATTCTTTGTTTGTCGCGGGGAAATAATATTTACACGCGCACAGCCGCGCATCCGCCGGGCCGAAAGATTCTTTCGGCCCGGTTTATTTTTTACTCAGGGTCAAAACAGTGATCTCGGGCACGGTGCCGAAACGAACAGGAAAACGCGCCCACACGCCTGTGCCCGGCGTGACGTATAAAGACATGCCGCCTACTTCATACAACCCCAGCACATATTTGTGCCAAAGCCTAATCAGCGGATACAGAAAAATAATCTGCCCGCCGTGCGTGTGCCCGGACAACTGTGCGCCATAGCCTAGGGCTGCGGCCTCCGGCGCTTTGTCCGGCCGGTGGCGCAAAAGAATTTTCACGGCCCGCCCCGGAGCGCCCACCATGGCCCCTACCGGATCAGGCAAGGGGCGCTCGGAAAACGAAGCCGCCGCGTCATCCGTCACCCCGGCAATCACCAGATCAACGCCGTTAATCCGCAACACCCGGTGCTCATTGGTCAACACGATCAAGCCCATGCGCTTGAAAGCCGCGAGCCAC
>CBDTYX010000136.1:0-5705 GCA_965364745.1 uncultured Desulfovibrionaceae bacterium
TGCACGATCCGGAAGGTTGGCTGCGGTCGCGGCTTACGGATCCGGAGCGGGAGTATTTTTATATTTTAGCCGATGACGCGGCTTTGGCGGCTTTTTGCGCCACTGATGCGGCTCCTTATGTGCGGGTGACCTTCAGCGCGGCGGCGCAGCCGGATAATTGCCTGGCGCTTATTCCGCCGGCTTTGGGCTTGGGGATCGGCTGCCGCAAGGGCGTGGCTGCGCGGGAAGTGCTGGATCTTGTGCATAAAGTTTGCGCGGAAAATGATTTGGCGCTGGAAGCGGTGAACTGCCTGGCTTCGGCGGACATCAAAGCTGAAGAGGCTGGCCTTGTGGAAGCGGCCCGAATTTTGGGCGTGCCTTTGCTCACCTTCAGCGCGGCGGAGTTGGCGGCTTACCCGCCCCGGCAGGTTTCACCCAAGGCCGCGGCCGCTCTGGGTTTGCCCGGCGTGTGCGAGCCTGCCGCCCGGTGCGCGTCAAAAGGCGGATCCTTGCTTGTCGGCAAACAAACTTCGGGCCGGGTGACCCTGGCTGTGGCCAAACAAGATCCCGCCCGCAGCGGGCAATAATTTTATATTTATGAGCATGAGCACAAGACAACCAGATGCAGCAGGCGTGCCCGGAAAACTATATGTTTGCGGCCTGGGGCCTGGCGCGGAAAACCTGCTTACCCCGCAGGCCGAGGCGGTTTTAGAGCGCAGTGATGTTATTTTCGGCTATGAAACCTATGTGGATCTTTTGCCCTCCCGCCTGCTGATCGGCAAAGAAATTATGCGCGGCCGTATGGGCGGCGAGGTGGAGCGTTGCGCCGCCGCTTTGCGGGCCGCCGAGTCCGGGAGGCAAGTTTGCCTTGTCTCCTCCGGCGATGCCGGCATTTACGGCATGGCCGGCCTGGCCCTGGAACTGGCGGAGGCCGCCGCGCTGGCAGAGCCCGCTTATGCGCCGCCGGATATGGAAATTGTGCCTGGTGTGCCCGCCTTGTGCGCAGCGGCTGCGCTTTTGGGCGCGCCGCTCATTCACGATTTTGCGGTCGTCAGCCTGTCGGACTTGCTCACCCCTTGGGAACTCATTGAAAAACGCCTCATGGCGGCCGCACAGGCCGATTTTGTGCTGGTTTTATACAATCCCAGCTCCAGGGGGCGCTGGGCCCAATTCAGGCGGGCTTGGAAGCTTTTGCGCGAGCAGTGCGGCGAAGGCCGACCCTACGGCATGGTGCGCGAGGCCTTTCGGCCCGGGCAGCAGGTCAGCGCCGGGCGTATGGTGGAGCTTGACCCCGCCCAGGTGGACATGCTCAGCATTCTGTTTGTCGGCAACAGCCAAACCAGGCTGCATAACGGCCGCTTGATCACCCCGCGCGGGTATTTTTCGGACGCTCCGGAAGCGGGGGAAGCTTAACCTGTATTGTTGGCTGGGATATCCCGGCGGACGGCGAAGACCGCGCGCCGGAAAACGGTTTATGCAGGAACCGGCGCGAATATCGCAGCACAATAGCGCTTGCTTTTTTATGCCGTTCGCATGTATGTTAGGGATATTAGTCTGTTAAATAGTGGTTTTTGGCTATCAGGATTTTTTCAATATTCCGACTGCCGGGGAGAAATAAATCGCCATGGCGCCAAAAAAAATCGTGCCCAAAGGCACTGACGATATCATAGAACTCACTGACATTGTTGAAGAAGGCAAGCTGCCTCCGGAAGATACAGGCGGCGGGCTGACCGACGCCTCCTTTGAGGATGAACTGGATTCCATGCTGGCCGACGTGCCGGAATTATCGGCCGCAGCAAGGGAACTGGAAGACATGGCCGGTCCGGCTGCCCCCGTTGCCCCCGCTGCGCCGGCGCCTGCGGCCGGCGACGACGACTTGGCCGACTTGGACAGCCTGCTGGAAGGCCTGGACGATGACTTGGCGGCTAAGCCTCCGGCGCCCAAATCCCCGCCCAAAGCCGCCGCCCCGGCGGATGACGTCCTTTTGGACGTGGATGATCTTTTGGCCGAAGCCGGCGCTGCCGACAAAACCGACATTGCGCCTACCGCGCCCGCTGTGGACGATGACGCCTCCGTGGATGATTTTTTAGCTGAATTTGCCGATGCGGACAGCGCCGGTCAGCCGGAAGGCGCAACTGCGTCTTCCGCCTCGGCCATTGACGGCGCTACGGTTGACGCCGATGAGTTGCTGGCCGAATTGCAAAGCGCCTCAGAGCCGGCGGTTGAGGAGGATGATCTTTTGGCTGAATTAAAGTCGGTGATGGGCGGCGCGGCCGAGCAGGCCGCCGCTGCAGCGGAAGGCGCTACGGAAGTAGAAATGCCTGCATCAGAGCCCGCGCCTGCGGCGGACCCCTTCGAAGCCGCCATGGCCGCGGCAAATCCCGCTCCGGCTGATCCTTTCGAAGCGGCTATGGCTGTGGCGGAACCTGCTGTGGAGACCGCGCCGGCCGATCCTTTTGAGGCCGCTATGGCCGCTGCCGATCCTGTTTCCGCCGATCCTTTCGAAGCAGCAATGGCTGCCGCTGAACCTGGTGTGGAGCCCGCCGCGTCTTTGGCTGAAGAAGGTTTAACCGCGTCGGCCGAAGCCGCGCCGCAAGCGCCTGACGCCGCCCCGGCCGTTGATGCCGCCTTGGACGCTGAAGATCTGCAGCAACTGGACGCGCTTTTGGATGATATTTTACAGCCTGGCGCGGGCGCCGGCCAAGCTCCGGTTGAAGAAGACGCGGCCCTTGCCGGGGCTGATGAGCCTCCGGCCGCAGCTTCGGAAGGCGCTTTTGAAACGGCTCCCGCTATGACCGCCGCTCCGGTGGACGCCGCCGCCTTGACCGCAGAGCTTTTGGCCGATGACGGACCTTTGCTCGCCACCGTGCGGGATTTGGTGCGCCAGGAATTGGAAGAGCGCATGGCCGCCCTGGAAGAGCGCCTGACTCAGAATCTGGATAAAGCCGCCGCCCAGGCCGCCGCGCAGATTATCCGCGAAGAGATTGCCGCCCTGGCGCAGGAGCTTGTGGATTAGGCCCTGCCGGTAAATAATTGCCTGCCGCAAGCCGTTGTTTTCTTCTGCCGCGAGTTTTTGGTCTGCCTGTATTTCAAAAACAGGGGATGGCCCTTACCCGGTTATTCTCTTTTTTACCCGTCCAGGTCCGTGATCACGGTGGTCCGGCCATTCCCCCGAAGGACGGGTTTTTTTGTTTCAACACCCGTATTGCGCTCCGCGCAAGGCCCGCTTATGCATAAAGAAAAAAAAGAAGCCATCCAGGTGACCAAGGAAATCATGGTCAAGTTCATTGAAATGGGCAAAGTCTCACCCACGTCTTTTTCCCAGGTGTTTCCGGCTGTGTATCAGGTGGTGCTGCAAACCCTGGATCCCATCGGAGAACATCGCCATGCGGAATCTGAAGAAAGCGCCGACTAAAACTTTCTTGCTGCAACCTTGACAGATCAGGTTTATACAAATAAACAGTAACTATTACTATTAACTTGAGAGGTATATTATGAGCAAGACCCAAGAGAATTTAATGGCCGCTTTTGCCGGAGAATCCCAGGCCAACCGCAAATATCTGGCCTATGCCAAGCAGGCGGAAAAAGAGGGATTGCCCCAGGTGGCGAAGCTTTTCCGGGCCGCGGCCGAGGCGGAAACCATTCATGCTCACGCCCATTTGCGCTATGCGGGCAAAATAAAGAGCACCATGGAAAATCTGGAAGACGCCATTGCCGGCGAAACTTACGAATTCACCAAGATGTACCCGGAAATGGTGGCCGACGCTGAAGCCGAAGGCGAAAACAATATCACGCGCCATTTGACCTGGGTCAATGCCGTGGAAGAAGTGCACGCCAATTTATATAAAAAGGCCCTGGCCGCCAAGGG
Source organism: uncultured Desulfovibrionaceae bacterium (assembly GCA_965364745.1). Classification (GTDB taxonomy): domain Bacteria; phylum Desulfobacterota; class Desulfovibrionia; order Desulfovibrionales; family Desulfovibrionaceae; genus JAVBRZ01. Next base: position 3,848 of record CBDTYX010000136.1, read on the forward strand.
CGCCGTGGCTGACGTGGACTATTATGTTTGCTCGGTGTGCGGTTACACCCACGAAGGCCCCTATGCGGGCAAGTGCCCCATTTGCAACGCGGCGGACAGCGCCTTTTACAAAGTCGCCTGATTTGCAAACGCCCGCGAAATTGTCCCCGGAGCTGTTCAGCAACATCGCCCCCGGCTACGACCTGGTCAATCTGGTTCTTAGCGGGGGCTTTGTTTTGCTTTGGGATCGCGCGCTCAGGCGGGCCGTCTGCCGAGCCTGGGCGCAAGACCGCCCCGGGGTTATAGCGGATTTGGGCTGCGGCACTTTGCGTTTCGCGGGCGGGCTGTTGCGGCAGGCGCCGGGCTTGCGCGTGCTGGGGGTGGACCCTTCTTTGACCATGCTGGAGCACGGCCTGGCCCGGCTGCCCCGGGAGCTGTCGCGCCGCATTTTGCCTGTGCAGGGTCTGGCGGAAAATTTGCCCCTGCCTGCAGGCGGCCTGGATATGGCCAGCAGCCAGTTTGTCTGGCGCAGTTTAAATTCCCGGCCGCAAGCGCTGGCGGAAATCCGGCGGGTGTTGAGGCCCGGCGGGCGGGTGTTCATTATGGAATTCGGCTCCGGGCAAGAGCGCATTTTGGGGGGGCTGTATAATTTTTATGTGCGCGGCATCTTGCCCGGCCTGGGCGGCGCGCTGAGCGGCCGGGCGGGGGCGTACGCGCATCTTGCGCGAAGCATTCTGGAATTTCCGCGGCCTGAGGCCATAGTCGAAGAAATCCGCGCGGCCGGGCTCATTGATGTGACCTGTCTGCGGCTGACTTCAGGCATTGTGCATTTGTACACGGCCCGCAAGCCGCAAAGGGTTTAGGCCCCGACCAAAGAAGACAGCCAGACCAGAATAACGCCGATGACGGCCCCGGCCAAGCCAGCCCGGCGCAACTGCGTGTCCGTGATTTGCGTGGCGATCATGAGCAGCCAGGAGCGCATTTTTGCGGGGAACAGAAAATAGGGGGTGCCTTCCAGCAGAAAGGCCAGGCCCAGTCCGGCCAAAATCCAGGCAAGATAATTGTTCATGGCCTTGAGTATCCCACAAAGGCGGCGAATGTCCAGCGCCGCTTCCCTGATTGCTTTTTCGGCCTCGCCATTTTATATTTTCAAGCCTTAAACGAAACCTCGGAGAGCGCATGATTACACTTGAGGATTTGCGGGAACAAAAGAAAAGCTTGGCTGTGGTGGGCCTGGGCTATGTGGGGCTGCCTCTGGCCGTGAAATTGTGCCGTTATTTTAAAGTAACCGGTTTTGATATTTCCGGGCAGCGCATTGCGGACCTGAAAAGCGGGGTGGACCCCACCCGCGAAGTCAGCTCTGAAGATCTGAAAAATTGCGCCATGACCTATTCCGTCGACCCGGCCTGCCTGAAAGAAGCCGGGGTGATAATCGTGGCCGTGCCCACGCCCGTGGACCAGAGCCGCGCGCCGGATCTTGCGCCGGTGCGCGCGGCCTCGCACACTGTGGGACGGCATCTTCAACCCGGCACGGTGGTGGTTTATGAATCCACGGTTTATCCGGGCCTGACCGAGGAAGTCTGCATTCCCATTCTGGAGGCTGAATCAAGCCTGAAGCTGGGCCGCGACTTCAGCGTGGGCTACTCGCCCGAGCGCATCAACCCCGGCGATAAAGTGCATACTGTGGATAAAATCGTCAAGGTGGTGGCCGGAAGCGATGCCGCCACCACCGATTTTCTGGCCGAGCTTTACGGGACCATAATCACGGCCGGCATTCACAAGGCCCCGTCCATCAAGGTGGCCGAGGCGGCCAAGGTTATCGAAAACACCCAGCGCGACCTGAACATCGCGCTCATGAACGAGCTGGCCATTATTTTTC
>CBDTYX010000137.1:0-5684 GCA_965364745.1 uncultured Desulfovibrionaceae bacterium
GGCGGGGCTGCAGGCTTTTTTCCACAACAGCCGACGGCTCTTCTTCCTCTTCGTCATCCAAAGAATAACCCAGAGCCTGCACCGCGTCCCTGAGCTGATCAAGGCTCAATTCCGCGGGCCGGTATTCCAGGCGCAGGTTTTCCTGCACCAGGCCGACCTCGGCCCGCGCCACTCCGGGGAGGCCCGCCACGGTTTTTTCCACCCGCGCCGCGCAAGATGCGCAATGCATGCCGCCCACATGAAAATTAACCACACGCATATCTGACTCAAGCGCGTCCGCCTTAGCCGGTTCAAAAAAAGCATCGGGCTCCGCTTCCGCGGCAAACCCCAAATCGCTTACCGCTTTTATAATTTGCTCGGGAGCCACCGCGCCTGGCGCGAAAGTCACTTTAAGGTTTTCCTGCAAAAGATTCACCACCGCGCTGTCCACGCCGGGCAGCGCCCCCACGGCGCGTTCCACCCGGGCGGCGCAAGATGCGCAGTGCATGCCGGTAATCTGAAAATCCGCACTTTGCGATTCAAGTTTCAATGGTCCGTGCGCAATAGTCGTCATAGCTGTGCCCTTCATAGTAAATTACCATCACCATAAGCATGAATTTACGGTCTGTTAAGCCTGTGCTGTCTGGGGTCGCCTCGACCGGAGTTTGAACATAAAAAAGCGGAAACGGTTGGGAACAAAAAACCGCTTCCGCTCTTGCAAGCGATATTTCCAGCCTGGCTTAATACATACGCACGGTTACGGTATGGTCATCCACCCGTTTGGTTTCATAACCGGCCAGAGGAGCTTTAAGATCCAGAACTATGCGGTGCGAATCTTCAAATTTGCCTTCCCGAACCTTTGTAATCAAGCGGTTGGAGGGCATGCCGGGCACTTTAATCCCCTGCCAGGCGCCCGCCAGATCAATGACCAGCCGATCCGGGCCGGTGAGGATAAAGCTTTTGTAGCTGAAACGCTTGTCCGCAGTCAGGGTCAGGATCATGTCCGAGCCTTCGGCCTTAAGGGACATGGCGGTCATGGCGAATTTTTCCAACGGCTTGGTTTCCTGCTGCGGCGGCTTGGTTTCCGCTGCGGCGGTCTGGGCGGCCTGGGGCTGCTGGGACTGAGGCGGTTGCGTCGTCTGCGGCGCGATTTGCGCCTGGTTGGTCTGAGCGCCGGGCGCGGCTTGCCCGGAGCCGGCCGCAATCTGGTTGGCCAGCTCATCGGCAGCGGCGGAATCGCCGGTTTTGGACTGCCCGGCTACAGATGCATCCGCCAGTTTGCCGAGTTCGGATTTGGTGCCGTCGCTGCCGGGAGCAGCGGTTTGCGGCGCGGCGCTTCCGGTCGCGGCGGGAGGCGTAACCTGGGGCGCGGCGGTTTGCGGCATGCCGTCGAGTTGGGGCAACTCCGGAGCGCTTTGCGTCCGGTTGATCTGCTCACGGCGAATGGCCTCATCAAGATCGGCGGAGCTCAAGGGCGTGGGCACGGTGTTGTCGGTAAAGGGCAACTGCCCGCCGGCCACGCTTTCCGGCTGCATGTCCTCACTCGGACCGCTCCACATCTGTTGCAGCAATATCAGGCCCATGGCCACTAAAATGACTACGGGAATTAATAACATAAGCGTACGGTTCATGAAAACATTCTCTCCTTATCACAGACTCAGAGGAGGACCGGCCAAGGGATCGCTCTTCTTTTTCTGCTGCAAATAATCCATAAATAGGCGCCCTTCCCGCATATTGGGATTGGCTTTGAGTATACGTTGCAAGTATTCCAAAGCTTTGTCCAAATTGCCCAGGGAATAATGCACGCGGGCCAGATTGAACCAAATATTCTCATCATTGGGAGCAAGCTCCAGGGCCTTGGTATGGTGGCGCAAGGCCAGAGCGTAAATCCTTTTTTTGCGCAGCACGGACCCAAATTCGGAAAACATGTGCTTGTGCGCCGGGCGCCAGGGCACATCCATCTGCAACGGACGTTCAAAAGCAAACATGGCCCGCTTTCGGTCGCCCAATTCCAAGGCCTTCATGCCGGAATCAAAATCTTCGCGGGCGGTGTCTTCGGCAATGGCCAAGACTCCGGCCAAGGTCCGAGCATCGTCTATGCCGGAAGCGACTTTATGCGGAGCCTCATCGGACCTTGGCAGGCGCGGCGTTTCCGGGGGACATTCCTGTTCAAAGGAGTAGCGGCTCTCAAGCTCGGCGCGAATAATAATTTTGGACGCGCTGATGATTTTCCAGTCGGAAGACACTTCCTGCACCGCAACCGTGCCCTTGTCCCAGCTCCAGGCATACCAGAGACACTTGGCCACCACGTTTTGTCCGTCAATGACCCGGTTTTCTCTGGTTGAATATACGCCTAAAAAATCACCACGCACCAAAAGGCCCTCCGCTTTTGCGTCGGCCGTCCACAGCCTATTTTAATTTACCTTCACTTTTGCAAAAGTATTATAGCCCGTCAAGCCAGCATGGACCTAAGCTTGGCAAAAGCCGACTCAAGCCCGGCCGGGTTAACGCCTCCGGCCTGGGCCAAATCCGGACGGCCGCCCCCCTTGCCGCCTATTTCCGCGGCCACATCTTTAATCAGAAGAGGAGCAGTAAAACGGTCGTGCAAATCAGGTGACACGGCAATAAGCATATCCACTTTGCCCTCCCCTTCAGCCGCAAGGCAAATGACGCCGGAAACGATTTTGGAACGCAAATCATCCATAAGATCGCGCAGGGCCTTGATATTGGGCGCGGCCACTTTGGCGGCCAGCACTTTAACTCCGCCGATTTCCTCAATTTCGCTCATAATATCGCGGCCTTTTTCCGAAGCCGCCTGCGCCACCGCCCGCTGCACATCCTTGCGCGCATTACGCAGTTCCTGGTTCAAAGCTTCCACGCGCTTTGCCAGTTCGCCGGGCTTGCCTTTAACAAGGCCGGCCACTTCATGCACTTCCGCGCGCAGAGAATTGAACAGCTCCACGGCATTCCAACCCGTGGCCGCTTCAATGCGCCGCACGCCGGCGGCCACGCCGCTTTCAGAAACAACGGCGAACAGGCCGATCTGGCCGGTGCGCTCAAGGTGCGTGCCGCCGCAAAGCTCCATGGATTCGCCGGGCACAGAAACCACGCGCACTTCATCTTCATATTTTTCGCCGAACAGCCCTGTGGCTCCTTTGGCCATGGCCTGATCGTAAGACAAAACTTCCACGTCAAGGGCGGTGTCGGCCAGCACCATGCGGTTGACGTCCTTTTCCACTGCGGCCAATTCTTCAGGGGTCATGGCCGCAATATGGGTAAAGTCAAAACGCAGACGGTCGGGCCCCACCAGGGAGCCGGCCTGGTGCACGTGGTCGCCCAAAACGCGACGCAAAGCGGCATGCAGAAGGTGCGTGCCCGTATGGTTGCGGGCCGTAGCCACACGCTCGCTGTCAGATACGCGCAAGGTAACTTCCTGGTCGGCCAGGATACGGCCGTCCGCGACTTGCAGCTGATGCACAATCAAACCTGGCGCGGGCTTGATGCTGTCTGTAACTTCACAGCGACCGGTGCTGGAAATAATCTCACCCTTATCGCCGGTCTGGCCGCCGGATTCGCCATAAAACGGGGTCTGCCCGGTCACGGCAAAACCCGTCTCGCCTTTTTGCAAGACATCAGTAGGCACGGCGTCTTTATCCAAAAGCATGGTGATGCGGCTTAAGGCTTCCAAACAGGAATACCCCACAAACTCAGAGGCCAGGCCTTCTTCAAGCAAAGCCTTGAACCGCCCGGCCAGATCCGCTTCACCGGAGCCTTTCCAGGCGGACTTAGCCCGCTCGCGCTGTTCGGCCATGTGCTGCTCAAAAGAAGCTTCGTCGACGCTAAAACCGCGTTTCTGGGCAATATCGTTGACAATGTCTATGGGGAAACCGAACGTATCATACAGCTTGAAGGCCACTTCCCCGGAAACCCGGCTGGCGCCTCGGCCGCCCAGATCATTGAGAGCTTCCTCCAAAAGAGCCAGGCCTTTATCCAGAGTTTTTTCAAAGCGCTCTTCTTCTTCGCGGATGACGCGCTCCATAAACGTCCGGCTCTTGATCAGTTCCGGGTAATCTTCGCCCATAAGGTCCACAACCTTCAGGGCGGTTTTGCACAGGAACGGTTCGGCAAAACCCAAAAGGCGGCCGAAACGGTAGGCCCGACGGATAAGCCGGCGCAACACGTAGCCGCGGCCTTCATTGGAAGGCAGAATGCCGTCGCTGATCATAAATGCGAGCGCCCGGCTGTGGTCGGCAATGACGCGCAAGGCCGTGTCCGTGTCGTCAGCGTCCGGCGCGCTGTGGCTGTATTTCACTCCGGCCAGGGAGCAGGCATATTGAATAATATCCTGGAACAGGTCGGTGTCGTAGTTTGAGTTCACCCCCTGGCATACGGCCGCGGCGCGTTCAAGTCCAAGACCGGTGTCGATGCTGGGGCGGGGCAAATTTTCGCGCTGGCCGGGCGCAACCTGATCATACTGCATGAACACCAGGTTCCAAATTTCCAAAAAGCGGTCGCAGTCGCAACTGCCGATGCCGCACTCTGGGCCGCAGCTTAAATGCTCGCCCTGGTCATACAAAACTTCCGAGCAGGGGCCGCAGGGGCCGGTATCCCCCATGGCCCAAAAATTATCTTTTTCGCCCAGGCGGAAAATGCGCTCGCGAGGTATGGCCGTGTGCTTGAGCCACAGCTCAATGGCTTCGTCGTCGTTTTCAAACACGGTGGCGTAAAGCTTGTTTTTGTCCAGCTTCAAGCGCTCGGTAAGAAATTCCCAGGCAAACTTGATGGCATCCTCTTTGAAATAGTCGCCAAAGGAAAAATTGCCCATCATCTCAAAGAAAGTATGGTGTCTGGCGGTGCGGCCCACGTTTTCCAAATCGTTGTGCTTTCCGCCCACGCGCAGGCACTTCTGGGCCGTGGTCGCCCGCTTGGAAGCGCGTTTTTCCTGGCCCAAAAATGCATTTTTAAACTGGACCATGCCGGCGTTGGTAAACAGCAAAGTGGGATCATCCCTGGGCACCAGAGACGATGAGGTCACCACTTCATGGCCGCGCTCCTTAAAAAAGGCCAAAAACATACGCCGGATTTGATTCGCTGTAATCACAGTAAAAAAGCTCCTTCATAAGACTGATGTAAAAAATGCGCTACTCATCCGCGCCTTCGTCGGCGTCATCGTCCACAGGCGCGCCGGGGGCCAAAATGGGGTGCATGCCCAAATGCTCAATAAGCTTGGCTTCAATTTCAGCGCGCAAGTCCGGATTTTCATCCAGGAACGCGCGCACCTTTTCTTTGCCCTGACCCAGTTTTTCCGAACCATAGGCGAACCAGGCTCCGCTTTTGTCAATAATGCCTGCGGCTGAGCCCATATCAATGATTTCGCCGGTGCGGGAAATGCCCTCGCCGTAGATAATATCAAACTGGGCATCCCGGAACGGCGGGGCCACCTTGTTTTTAACCACGCGAACCCTGCCCCGAATGCCATAAGCTTCGTCTTTATCCTTAAGGGTGGCGATGCGCCGGATGTCCATGCGCACAGAGCTGTAAAACTTAAGCGCCTGGCCGCCGCTGGTGGTTTCCGGGCTTACGCCGGGCATGCTCATACCTATCTTCATACGAATCTGGTTGATAAAAATCACCGAAGTGCGGGACTTATGAATGCTGCCGGTGAGCTTGCGCAAGGCGTGGGACATGAGCCGCGCCTGACCGCC
>CBDTYX010000138.1:0-5673 GCA_965364745.1 uncultured Desulfovibrionaceae bacterium
GCACGCCTTTTATTTTTTATGGTCCCGCCTATTTTATAACGTCTTAAGCAATGCTTCAGCCGCTTTACGTTCCGGGAAAGTTTTGAATTTCCCGAGCAGAAGCTTCAGCATCTTTTTGGCTTCGTCCTTTTTGCCGGAGTCCGCGAGGGTCGCGGCATAATGGTAGATGATCACCGGCGTATTGGGATCAAGATGAGCGGCCTTGCCCAGAGAAACCAGTGCAGCTTCGTTGTCGCCCTGCAAATGCTGAACCCAGCCCAAGGTATCCAGGGCGATGGGGTCGTTGCTCGCCGCGGCGCGCTCCGCCAAGGCGCGGGCTTCCGTGAGCTTGGCCGGGTCATCGCTGTGGCGCTGCGCCAAAAGATCGGCCAGGTTGTTGCTGGCCACCACGTTATTTGGCTCCACTTCCAGAATTTTGCGGTAGATTTTTTCCGCTTCATCTTTTTCAGCCGCGTCTTTGCCCTCGCCCAAAATTTGCGCCAGGGTAAGCTCCAGGGGCGGGAACTTAGACATACTCTCCCGCAACAACTTGATGGCGTCGGATCTGCGGTTCGCTTGCGGGCTCACATAGACCATCGCCAGGCGCATGACGAACACGGGCGATTCGGGGTCCAGCTTTATGCTCTTTTGCAGGTATCCCTCAGCTTCAGCGGGCTTGCCGGCCATCATGGCCACGCGGGAAGCCAACTCCTGGGCGTTGGGATCATCAGCGCGATCTTTGGCCCGTTTGACGGCCCAGGCGTATGCGTCTTTGCCTTTTCCCTGTTGCAGAAGCGCTAAAAGCTTGCCCTCGGCGGGCTCAGGCGCATCCGGGAAGTCCTTGCCGGCCTTTTCAAAGTACTTCAAAGCATCGCCCAGCTTGTCTTCCTTAAGGCTCAAGTTGCCAAGGCGCATCAGCCCGGCCAGTTCTCCGCCTTTTTCTTTGGCGGCTAATTCAAAATATTCTTTGGCTTTGTCCGACTTATCGCGCATAACCTCCACATCGCCGAGCAAGAGGTAAATTTTCGCGTCATTAGGCGCAAACTCCAAAGCGGCCGTGAGTTGCTCCACAGCGCTGTCGAACTCTTTATTTTCAGCGTAATAACTGGCCAGGGCCATGCGGCCGGGCACAAAGTTGGGGAATCTTCTGATAAAGCCGCGCATAATGTCGGCGCCTTCATCGGGAGTGCCCTTGGCGGCGTAAATCCGGAAAAGCATAAGCGCCGCGTCCGCGTCATCAGGGTGCTTTTCCCTGGCCTTGTTCAATACGGCCAAGGCCTCGTCCAGTTTGCCCTGGACATACAGAATCTTGCCTTGCAGCTTCAGGGCGTCGGCGTTGTCCGGATCATTTTCCAGCACGGATTTGACCAGGCCCTCGGCTTCGTTAAGGTCGGCACCATCGGCCAAAAGCATGGCCAATCTGATTTTGGCGACGTTAGCTATTTCCGGGTCAGAAGGATCTTCGGCCACACTGCGCAAGGTGGCGATGCCTTCGTCATGCTTGCCGGTAAACAATTGCAGTTGGGCGAGAGTCATGCGCAAAGCCGGAGAGGGAGATTCAACCTCATTGAGCAGGGCGAAGGCCTCGTCAGCCCGCTTGGTGTTGAACAAAAGCACAGCCAGAGAGGTGCGGTACTGATCTTCCGTCGGGTGCGCCTGAACAGACTTGCGCAGCAACTCTTCGGCTTTATCCAGTTTATTTGCGCTGGCGTACATTTCCAACAGGTTCATGGTATACTGGGGAGAATCGGGGTTGAGCTCGATCAGGCGCAACAGCTCCTGTTCGGCTTTATCCACATCGCCTTTGCGGAAATGCAAAATAGCGGCGCGATCCAGCAGCATGCTGTTGTCGGGGTTGTCCTTCAAGGCCTGATCCAATAGTTTCCAGGCGTCATCTTCGCGTCCCTCTTCCATGGCGATGCCGAACTTGCCGAGCAGCGCTTCCACGTTCTTGGGGTCATCGGCCAAAATCTGGCTGAAAGCCTCGTCAGCCCCGCGCATATCGCCGCCCAGAACCAGGGCGGCGGCTTTAAGACCTCGGGCCTCCATATTTTTCGGATCCTGGCTTAAAAGCTTGTCAATTTGGGTTTGCGCATCGCCCACCCGTTTGCCGGCCAAATAAATTTTGGCCAGCCCCAGCATGGCCTCAGCATTTTTGGGGTCGCTTTCTAATGCGCTGTTAAAGCTGTTAATGGCCGCTTTGGGGTCATCCTCGGCAATATACATACGGGCCTGCGCCATGAGGCCCTCCACATTCTTAGGATTAAGCTTGAAGAGCTCGTCGAGTTTGGGTTTTACCTCATCCCATTTGCCGTCTTTTTCCAAGGCATTGACTTGTTCGATCAAGCTTTTTTCTTCATCGGCGCTGGAAAAGCACCCGGTGAGCAAACTCAGGCACAGGGCCATAATTACAAAAAGACGCATGATACCTCCCTGTCAGGAGCATGGATATGCCTTTTGCAAGGCAGTTTAAAGGTTGTCGAAAACCGTTCTTCGCAGCGCCGTGCCGCGTTGAAGACGTGTTTGTATATCCTCTCTTGTCGGGTGTTCGTCAAGGAATTTGCTTGTCCTTTTTCCCCGTTAAAAGCTTTCGCGGCCTGTAGCAACGCTTTTGGCGCGTCCTGGTTGGACTCAACGTCCGTATTCATCGTCCAGGCGAACAATATCATCTTCGCCTAAGTAGCCGCCCGTCTGCACTTCAATAAGCTCAAGAGGTATGCGTCCGGGATTTTCCAGGCGGTGCGCGCTGCCGATGGGAATATATATGGACTGATCTTCGCTTAAAAATTTAGCCTCGCCATTACATTCGACTTTAGCCAGCCCCTTGACCACCACCCAATGTTCGGCCCGGTGGTGATGGCGCTGCAAGGACAGCTTGCCGCCGGGTTTGACGGTAATGCGCTTCACTTTAAAACGCTCGCCTTCGTTGACTGTTTCAAAGTCGCCCCAAGGTCGATAGTCGCGCGTGCCCACTTCGGTGACGGTCAAGGGACCGGCCGCCATTTTGTCCACCAGAATTTTTATATCCTGGGCCCGGGCGCGGTCCGCCACCAGCACGGCATCCGGAGTTTCCACCACCACCAGATTTTTAACGCCCAAAGCCGCAATGACGCGGCCTTCACCGCGCAGATATGAACCGGTCACCTCGTGGGTAAACACCTCGCCCAGGCACACATTGTCCGCACTGTCCTTAGGGCTGATTTGCCATAAAGCTTGCCAGGAGCCCAAGTCGCTCCAGCCGCATTCCAGGGGCAGCACCAAGCCTTTATCTGTGTGCTCCATAACCGCGTAATCGATGGAATTCGCAGGCGAAGCCGCAAAGGACTCGGCCATGGGGCGCAGAAAATCATAATCGACAGCGGCTCCGGCCATGGCCTGCACGCAGGCTTCAAACATTTGCGGATTGTGGTTTTTAAGTTCCGCGCACCAGGCTTGGGCGGAAAAAAGAAACATGCCGCTGTTCCAGTAGTAGCCGCCCTGCGCGAGCATCGCCCCGGCCGCATCGGCGTCCGGCTTTTCCACAAAACGGCGTAATTGGTAAGCGGGAAATTCAGCTGAGCCTTCCGGCAAAATTTCGCCCCGCTCAATGTAGCCGTAGCCGGTTTCCGGGCTGGTAGGCGTAATGCCGAAAGTTATCAGCCGCCCTTGGGCGGCCGGCGCGACTGCGGCGCTGATTGCCCGCCTGAACTCTTCCGGTTTGGCGATGTGGTGATCGGCGGGTAAAACCAGCAACAGGGCGTCTTCCTGATCCGCCAGGGCGTGCAGGGCGGCCAGGGTCAAGGCCGGAGCGGTGCCTCTGGGGCACGGCTCCAGAATAATGGATTCAGGCGTAATTCCGGCCAGCCGCAACTGTTCAGCGGTAAGAAAACGGCTGCTTTCCCCGGTAACGATAATGGGCGCGGACAGTTCCGGCGGGGAGAAACTGCCGCGCAGGCGTTGCAGTGTTTCTTGCAGCATGGCGCCCTGCCCGGCGAGAGACAAAAATTGTTTGGGGTACAGAGCGCGCGACAGCGGCCAGAGACGGGCGCCTGAGCCGCCGGCCAGGACAGTTGGAATCAGCTTCATGAGAAAGCCCTCACAGTATCTGTGCAGATAAAGGTTATACAAGTTCTAGAGTAACTCTAAACTTTATACAAAGCAAGGTTGCAATGCGGCATAAGCCGGTGAAATCAACGGCGGGAGAAGGGGCGGCATTATTTTTTACGTGCAGTTTGTATAATTTTGTGGCATGGAGAAAAACATGCGCGGCGGGGGAGGAAGATCCGCATCCTTCTGCGCGCGCACGGAGTCACTATGCGTAAACTTGCAACGTTTTTTTGGATTCTGATCCTTTTGGCCGGTTGTTCGCCGCCGCCCACCATGGAGCGGGTGCGCCACAATGAAAACTACCCTAATGCGGAAGGCGTCACCTATGGATATATTTTCGACAATCTGCCCGGAGCGGCTATCCACGTTAATCCCGCTTTTGAGCATATGGGCAAGGACAAGCGCTCTTTCGGGCGCATCATCACCGAAGTGCACAAGCAAGGCGACGCTTACCTGACCATAACCTTTAACTACGGCCGTAAATCAAAAATAGACTTCAGCGAAGTGGAAGACGTCAAGCCGTTGTCTCTGGAGAAAAAAGGCGAAGTCACTGATGCTCTGGTGCTTAAAAACCGTCCGGACGGGGACATGATTTCCCGCTATATCTTATATATGCCTGAAAGCACGTACTCCCGAAGCAGCGCGGCCAACCTGTTCATTATGTATACCGAACCCTTGACCCCTGATTTGCCTTATGCGAACTGGGGGCCCAAGCTCACCCCGGAGCAGGAAAAGTATCTGCAGGAGTTTGTTGACCGCTCCAACGGCGCGTTCAGCCTGCAAACTGCACCTGTGAGCGAATAATTTGCTTGTCCGATTTTTAAAATAGGCGATGGCGGATAGCTTGATCTACGCGGACTCGACTGTTTAAAAAATAAATATATCCTGGAGATATTATGAAAAAAATCGTATTTTTGCTGTTACTGACGGCTTTAATGCCGAGCATGGCTCTGGCTCAAACCAAAAACCCTGAAAACTACGGCGATTCTTGGCTGAGCTTGCCTGCGGAAGCCAAGAGCGCAATTTATTTCGGCTTTCTTCTTGGACGGGTCTCCACCTGCTTTAATTACGACGACCCGCAACGCGTGGCCGATTGCGTGGAATATACGCGCATGGACGAGCCCATGGCCAATAAGGCTATTGCCTTTTCAGACGAAGCTTACGGCAAGGGCAAATACGGCATCATTCCCGACTTCTTCGTGCTGGCTATTTCCGGAGAAGTGGCCAAGGGCCGGATGACCAAGCCCCAGGCCTACCAGGAACTGGACCGACTTTTGAAACAAGGGCAGCAGGCCAGGCAGGGGCAACAGAGAAGCCAAAAAAGTAATTAATCTTACATTTGCTTAACTAAACGTTTACAAAAAATTTACAAATAACTCCCGGTTATTTTTTAAAAATAGCCGGGAGTTATTTTTTGTCGGCAATTACGCCCTAGCATGTTTTTTCACCCACCGCAGCATGTAAAAATATTCCACGATGCTTTACTTTACCGGCTTACCCGCATTTGTCGACAAAATTTGTTTAAATAATTTATCAAGTAAATACGCTATATTGTGATAAAAAAAAGAAAAGGATAAAAAAAAAATTTCCCCAAACACTAGACAACCC
>CBDTYX010000139.1:0-5590 GCA_965364745.1 uncultured Desulfovibrionaceae bacterium
CACCGGACGAATGCGTTTGGGCGTGAGGCCTTGCGCGGCGAGGGCGGCGCATAGCTCAAACAGGCGTCGGGCGTCGTAAACACAGCAGAAGCGGCCGTTATTTTTCAAAGCATAGGCTGCGGCGGCCGCAAAGTCGGCCATATCGCCGTGGGTCTCAAACAGCGCCGCGAGGCGCAGGCCAGAGGGGGACAGGCGGCCGCTGTTCACTTCGCGATAGGGCGGATTGGCCACGGCCAGATCAAAAGCGCCGGGCTTAAGCTCCGCAATGCTTCTATAGTCCCGCACATCTCCGACCACAGCCCGGTAATGCTCGCTCAAGCCCAGACGACCGGCGTTCTGTGTTGCGGCCGCGATCAGCTCCGGGCTGATATCCACACCTGTGCAGCGCAGGGCGGGCAGGCGCAGCATGAGGCCAAGCCCCACCACGCCGCAGCCGCAGCCGAGATCCAGGCCGCGTAACGGCCGGGCGGTTTTGCCGGCGGCGAATTCGGCCAGAAGCAGGGCATCGGCTGAAAAACGAAAACTCCCTACGGGTTGACTGAGCCCACGGGGAAAGTATTCGCGCGCTTCAAGTTCTTGCTGTGTTGGAGCAAGAGAAAGGTCAATGCTGTTTGAGGTTGGATGTTTCACTGCGGTCGCTCTGCGGACCTCATTCGTAAGGTCCGCTGCTCATGACCCCACCCATTATAAAAAGTTTTGTTTATAATGCCAACGGCTGAATTTGCCGATCAGGGCCAAGGAGGGGAGGAAGGCCCGGAGGAGGGGAAACCTGAAGGGGCTCAGCTTGGTTCCCCTCCTCCGGAAGGTCACGTTATTTATTCCGGCCCATGAATTCGACCATGAAGTCGGCCAGGGCCCGGCAGCCGGCTTCAGGCATGCCGTTGTACACCGAGGCCCGCAGGCCGCCCACGGAGCGGTGGCCTTTAAGTCCGATCATGCCCCGGGCTGTGGCCTCTTTTACGAACGCGGCTTCCAGCTCCTCGCCCGGCAGGCGGAAGGTGATGTTCATGAGCGAACGGCTGCCTTTATCCGCGTGGCCTTTGAAGAAATCCGGAAACTTGTCCATGATGTCGTAGATGATTTTGGCTTTGGCTTCGTTGTGCGCAGCCATGCCGGCAAGCCCCCCGCCCGCCTTGATCCACTTGAGCACCTTGCCCATGACGTAGATGGAGAACACCGGCGGGGTGTTATACAGCGAATTGTTTTTGGCGTAGGTTTGGTAGCGGAGCATGATGGGCAGCGCTTCCGGGTTGCTTTCCGCCATATCTTTGCGGATGATGACTACCGTGACTCCGGCCGGGCCCAAGTTTTTCTGCGCACCGGCGTAAATGAGGGAAAAGTGGCCGGCCGGGAAGGGGCGGCTTAAAATGTCCGAAGACATGTCTGCGATCATGGGGGTATGGCCGAAGCAGGGCAGTTCGCGCCACTGCGTGCCGAAAATGGTGTTGTTGGAGGTAATGTGCACATAGGCGGGGTTGTCGCTTAAGCTTATTTCCGCCATTTTAGGCACGCGCTTGTAGTTGTTGTCTTTATCCGTAAAGGCCACATGGGTGTCCCCCACCCGTTTGGCTTCGGCCAGAGCTTTTTCCGACCAGGAGCCGGTAAGCACGTAGTCGGCGGTGCGGCCTTCAGGCAAAAAGTTCATGGGCACCATTGAAAACTGCAAAGTGGCTCCGCCCTGGATGAAGAGCACGCGATAGTCGTCATCCAGGCCGAGCAGGGCTTTCATATCCGCTTCCACTTCGGCGTTTACGGCGTCATAGGTCTTGGAGCGATGGCTCATCTCAATAATGGACATGCCTTCGCCCTTGAAATCCAAAAATTCGTCCCGCACTTCCTCCAGCACTTCCAGCGGCAGGGTGGCCGGGCCGGCGTTGAAATTGTAAATACGATCGTCCATGGCTGTATTTCCTGTGCGCGGCCTGCTTATTGGGCAATGACCGGTTTGAAATTAAAGACTTTGGCATCGAGAATGCCGGCGGTTTCCTGCACCTGGTGCAGCACTTTCTGGGGCACGTCGCCATCCACGGACAGGACCATCAGGCTGATGCCTTTGTCATCGGCGCGGCTCACCTGCATGCCGTTGATGTTGATGCCCGCGAGGCCCAAAGTGGTGCCCACCTGTCCGACCATGCCGGGGCGGTCTTCATGCGGGCAAACCAGGATGTAGTCCACAGGGTCGGCTTCCACGCGGTGCCCGTCGATGTAGACAATGCGGCTTTCATCGCCGAACAGGGTGCCGGCCACCACATGTTCGCTGGTATCGGTTTGCAGGCGCACAGTCATGAGGTTGGTAAAGCTGTTGGACTCCTGGTGCTTGATTTCATTGACTTCTACCCCCCTGGCCTTGGCGATGCCCGGGGCGTTGACCATGTTTACCGGGTTGCCCTCCTGGAGGATGAAATCAAAAATGCCCTTGAGCACGTTGGTGGACAGCATTTTGGTATCGGTTTGGGAAATTTCGCCGTTGTATTCCACTGTGACTTTTTGCAGACGGCCAGCGGCCAGTTGCATGGCCAGGCGCCCAAGGCATTCGGCCAGGTGGAAGTAAGGCTGAATTTGCTTGAGGATGTGCGAGGGCACGGCGGCCATGTTCACGGCCGTGGTCACCGGCTCGCCCTTGAGGGCGGCGATGACGCCGTAAGCCACGTCTACAGCCACGCCCACCTGGGCTTCTACGGTGGAGGCCCCCAGGTGCGGGGTAGTGATGATTTGGGGCAGAGAGAGCAGCGGGTCGTCCGGGTTGATGGGCTCTTTGCCGAACACGTCCAGGGCCGCTCCGGCCACGATGCCTTCCTGCACGGCGGTCACAAGGTCGGCTTCGTTGACCACGCCGCCGCGGGCGCAGTTGATGATGCGCATGCCTTTTTTCATCTTGGCGAAGGCGTCTTTGTTGATCATGTCCAGGGTTTGCTGGGTTTTGGGCAAGTGCAGGGAGATGAAGTCCGCCCTGGCCAGGATTTCGTCGATTTCGGCGGCTTCAATGCCCAGCGCGTTGACCGTGTCCAGGTTGATGAACGGGTCATAAGCCATGACCTTCATTTCCAGGGCCAGAGCCCGCTTGGCCACGCCGGTGCCGATGCGCCCCAGACCGAAAATGCCCAAGGTTTTGCCGCGCAGTTCAATGCCCATAAACTTAGCGCGCTCCCATTTGCCTTCGGACATGGATTTGTAAGCTTGGGGAATATTCCGGGCGAGAGCCATCATCAGGGCCACGGAATGCTCGGTGGCGGCCATGGTGTTGCCCTCGGGCGCGTTGAGCACGATGATGCCGCAGCGGGTGGCGTGGGGCACGTCGATATTATCCACACCCACGCCGGCCCGGCCGATTACTTTAAGATTCACGGCCGCGTCGAGCACCTCGGCGGTGACTTTGGTTTCACTGCGCACCACCAACCCGTCATATTCGGGAATGATGCGGATCAGTTCCTCCGGCGGCAACTTGGTGATGACGTCCACTTCGAATTGCTCCCGGAGAATGGCTACCCCTTGGTCGGAAACCGGATCGCTAACCAGAACTCTCATAACTTTAACTCCCACCAGGTTTACCCCCTATGGCAACCTGAATGCTTTGCGCCTCCCGCCTGGCAAGGGAAAAAGAGCCCCCAGCCGGACAGGCTGAAGAAACGCGTTATCTGACCCTGAAAAAAGAGAAAGATTTCTTCGTATCCCCTCAAAAGGGAATGTTCAAGCTTTTTCTTGGGCCGGGCCGTAAACAACTGCTTGTCGGCCTGCTGAAAATAAAAAAACGGCCGGGCGGGAAAGCGAAACTTTTCCGCCCGGCCGGGCAAGCTTGATTTTACAGATTAATAGGGTTTTAGCGCAAGGCCGAACGCTGGATAATGCCCATGAAGTAATAAAGCAGCTTGGCGGCGGTGAATTCTGCAGCGTGATAATGGGGCATGGGGGCCACTTCAACGAGGTCCAGGCCGATGATGCGGCGTCCCTGCACAGTAAGCTCTAAAAGGCGCAGGGCTTCGTACCAGGACAGACCGCCGGGGTCGGGCGTGCCCGTGGCCGGCATGAGTGAGGCGTCCAGGGCGTCGATGTCAAAGGTGACGTAAATATCTTGCGGAAAATCATCGGGCAGGAGCTTGAAGTCGGGCCGGGAAGCTGCGGCTAGGCCGCCCAGGCGGGAAAACTCGGCCGCATCAAGGTGATGCACGCCGTAAGACTTGCGAAACTCCACCTCTTCCAGGCACAGGCTGCGCACGGCAATCTGCATGAGCGGCAACTCAAGATCACAGGCGCGGCGCATTACGCTGCCGTGGCTGTAAGGGGTGTCTTCATAGGTGTTGCGTAAATCGCCGTGGGCGTCAAACTGAACCAGGCCGAATTTGCCGCGGCCCTGGTTTTTGCGGCGGCGGGCGATGGCCCGCAGGGCGCCCAGAGTCACGGTGTGTTCCCCGCCCAAAAGCACGGGGCAGTTGCCAAGGTCAAGGGCCGCGCTCACGGCGCGATCTATGCGGGCGAGCACCGCTTCAGGCGAGCCGGTGCAGTCAACCACCGGACCCGTGAAAATGCCGTCCTCGCCGGGTATGCTTTCGCCGTCCCAGGCTTCCAGTTGGTCGGAAGCTTCAATGATGGCCGCGGGTCCTTCGGAGGTGCCGCCGCCGTAGGAGACGTTATCTTCATAAGGCACAGAAATGATATGGTAACGGCAGTCTTCGGCCGGAAGCGCGGGCAGTTCCGAGCCTAGAAAGCGGCGTGGCTGGTCAGGGCAATGACAACGGGACATAGTCTTAACTCCTTAAATTAACGGCCGGCTTGTTTTTTAAGCTTAAGAGCCTCAATTCTGGCCTCGCGTCTGGCTCTCGCCCGTTCGCCCCGTTTTTTGATCCAGGCATTGGCGCCCATAACCAGGACAAAGAACATGGGAATGAAGTTGGTGGCGATAAATGTGGCCGCCAGCATGCCGCCGATGACGCCCGTGCCGATGGCATGCCGGCTGTTGGCCCCGGCCCCGGTGCTGATGGCCAGGGGCACACAGCCCAAGATGAAGGCCAGGGAGGTCATGACAATGGGCCGGAAGCGCAGACGCGCGCCGGTAATGGCTGATTCAAACAGGTCTTTGCCGCCTTTTTCCCTCTGCTCCAGGGCGAATTCGACAATGAGAATGGCGTTTTTGGCCGCGAGGCCGATGAGCGTGACCAGGGCGATCTGGAAGTAAACGTCGTTGTTGAGGCCGCGCAGCCAAGTCAGGCCGATGGCTCCGAAAATGGCGAAGGGCACGGCAAAGAGCACGGCAAAAGGCAGAGTCCATTTTTCGTATTGCGCGGCCAGAATGAGGAAGACCATGATCAGGCCGAGCACGAACACCGAGGCTGAAGCCGCGCCGGTAAGCTTTTCCTGATAAGCCGTGCCCACCCAGCCTAAGGTGTATTCAGCCGGGGGCAACTTGGCCGCCAGGCGCTCCATGGCCGCGATGGCTTCGCCGGAGCTGTGGCCGGGCGCGGGGCCGCCGGTGATTTTGGCCGACTGGAAGATGTTGTAGCGCTGCACCTGGTTGGGGCCGCTGATTTCTTTGACCGTGGCGATGGATGACAGGGCGACCATGGCTCCGGTGGTGTCGCTGCGCACATACAGCTCA
>CBDTYX010000140.1:0-5576 GCA_965364745.1 uncultured Desulfovibrionaceae bacterium
CGGCGGACTGTTTGCCCAGTGCGGCCTGCAAGGCGTCAAGCTCCAGCCTGGGGTCGAAAAGCTTAACCCGTCGCAGGCTTATTTCACCGCTGAGCAGGGGCAGGATTCTCAATTCCAGACGTACGGCGGCCACGGACAAAAAAGGCCGGAGAGCGCTTGCGCCGCCCGCCAGGGAAGGATGCGCGGCGGCCTGATACAAGGCCGCGCCGCCGGTGGCGTTGCCGGAAAAGCCCGGCAGCAGGGGCGCATTGGGGATAGTGGCGTTAGCCGCCGGGGAATTTTGCGCGCGGGTGGCGTTTTGCAGGGCCGGCGGCGGAGCCGGGGCTTCATCCGCCCCGCCCGGAGTTGCAGGCGCGGGCGCTTTGTCCGCAGGCTCGGGGGCAAACAGGCTCACCCGATAAATTTGAATATAGGGTGTGGGAAAAATACCCACTTCCACAGGCCCGGCCGCCCGGCAGTCAAACCCGGTCAGCCCGCTGACCCGCTCGGTCAGAGTTTCGCCCAGGCCGAGCATTTCGGGGCGATTGACCAGAACAGCCCCAGCCGCGACAACCAGGGCCGCGCCCAGCACAAAAACAACGGCCGCCGCGCGCAATATCCGCCCCGCAAGCGTGCGGCGCTTTAGGCGCGGCTGCCCGGGCTTCTCCGCTGCGGGGCGTATTTCTGTGCCTTGTTTGACCATACCCAAGTATTAGCAGGTTAGGCCCAGCCTGTCTCCAAAAACCTTAATGCTCAAAAAACCGGCCGTTTTTGTTTTCCGTCCCGAAAAAGGCTTTCCGACGCGCATTATATCATAATCTATCTCACAATCAACCTCTCCGGCGGGTCGGCGCAAGGACTCCGCGCCGCGCGCCCCTCGACGATTTTGCTTTCATTGTTCGCCGGCTTGAGGTATGCATTAGTAATGCTGCAATTTTCGTCAACATCGGCGGCGCGAGAATCGACATGAAAAAAACCGCCTACATCGCATACCTTTCACCCCGCCGTTCCCCGCTTTCGCCGGGGACAGGCTCCGGCGGAGATGCAAGGATCGCTGCGCGAAAAACGGGGTTTTCGATTTGACGCCCTGCCGACCTCATCCCTATGGCCCGCCCTGCGGGGCCGCCCGCTTCCTGCGGGCCGGAGGCTGACATGAAAAAACTTCTGTGGATCGGCAGTCCTTTTTTCGCCTCCTCCTTAGACAAATTCGGCTGGAAAACGGTGGCGCACAATTTTGAAGATGCCCGCGCCTACACCTGGCCGGATATTGTGGAACTGAACAACGGAACGCCGCCCGACGTGCTGGTGGTGGCCGACAAAAGCCGGCCGCCCTTTGTGCTGGGCATGGAAAACTTCCCCTGCCTGACCGTGTTCTACTGCGTGGATTCGCACATCCACGCCTGGTATCCCAAATACGCCCAGGCTTTTGACGTCTGCCTGCTCTCCTTGCGCGACGACATGGACCGCTTTGCCAACCTGCGCCTGCCGCCCGAGCGCATTCTAAACATGCCGGCCTTTGCCAAAATGGACGATGTGCCGCGCGAGGCGGAAAAAATCCACGATCTCATGTTTGTGGGCAAAGTGGACCCGGACACCATGCCCGGCCGCTTCGCCTTTTTATACGCCTTAAAGGAACGCTTCCCCGATTTGCAGGTGCGCCGGGGCAACTACCGCGAGCTTTACCCCACGGCCCGCCTGGTGCTCAATTACGCGGAAATGGGCGATTTGAACTTCCGGGTGTTTGAAGCCCTGGGCTGCGGGGCCTGTCTCGTCACGCCCATGGTCGGGCACGGACTCACCGACTTCTTCACGCCCGGCGAAGACCTGTTCACCTACCCGCCGGGTGACATGCCCGCGCTGATCAGCCTGCTGGAGCACCTTTTAAACGTGCCCGAACTGTGCGAAGCCGTGGCCGCCTCGGGCCTTAGAAAGGTCAATGCCGGGCACCGCGCCCTGCACCGCGCCAAAGCCTTTACCGAACGCCTGCGCGCCCTGCCCGTGCGGCATATTATTGAAGAGCGCCTGCGCCAGGCCGAGATGATCCGGCACAACTACCTGCGCCTCATTTATCTGCTCTGGGCCGAAGAATGCCACACCCCCGCCCTGCGCGAGGCCTACCTCAAAGCCGCCAAGGGCAAGGTGTAGGGGGCGAGCGCGAAAATCAGGCGCGAGATACTAATTTTTTACGTAATCCGACAGACCTGCGCGTCGGCGTGAAACGGGCATGCCTGCGCCGCTCATTTCACGCCGACGCCGAAGACTTAAAGTCAAACAAGTCCGGTAAGTGGGGGGCGCGGGGAGGAAAAACCCGCCCTTGGGCAGTGTCTGCGGGTGCGGCACGGCCGTTGGGTGAGCGCGCAAATAAACGCACTTTGCAGATAAAGGCCGCAATGCTGAAAAAATAGCGCTCATAACGGTTTTATCTCCCCGGTGCAGCTTAGAAGCCGATCAGGAATCTGACCAGAATGCCGCTGATGATGCCGAGCAGCGGGTCAAAAGTGGCGGCGGTGACCACCAGGGTGACCGGTCCGCTGATGGAGTCCATATCCGTAAGCACGCCGGGCAGGTTGTCCGGAATGGCTATGGCCGAACCCAAGAGGAACAAGAGGCCCGCAATGCAGCCCAAGGGCAGATATTTGCCGATGCGCGGCAAAAAGCCGATGAGCAGCAGCACGCCCATGACGGCCATCATGAACGCGGCCGCGTAGTGCGGCGTGGGGGCCATGGCGGTAACGGAAATAATGGGCTCCAGGGGCGCGCCGCCGAACAGGGCGGAAGCCGCGCCGGACACGCCGGAAATGATGTTGGAGTGGTCCACGTTGACCGGCAGGCCCGAAAGCTGGGAGTCTATGCCCGAATAGGCGATGCTGGTGCCCGTGCGCAGGGCCAGAAGCGCGAACGCGCCGTGCAGAATTTTGCGGTCAAGCAAAAACCTGAAGCCGTCCAGGGGAATGAGCCGGATTCTTTCCTTGCTGAAGTCTTTGACGATGGGCTCAAAGCTCACAAAGCGGGAAACGATTACCCCGGCCAGAATGCTGGCCATCAGCGCGTAAAACAGGTTGTTTTCATCGTGCTTGAACAGGAAAAAAGTTAAAAAGGCCACGCCGATGGACGCGCCGCCGATGTATTTATTGTCTTTGGACAAATCCAGGGCCACGCGGCACAAAAGCACCCCCACGCCGGCCATGAGCCCGGACAGAATGGGCCCTTCAATGAACGAGACAATATGGCCGTAGAGCCCGGTGCCCCCAAGTATTGCGCCGATAACGCCGGCCGTAAGCACCATATGGGCCATGCTTTTCCAATCCCGGTTGGCCAGGCGGGAAATAACCGTGAGCGATTCCACCTCAAAGCTGACCGGCAGCGCCGATTTTAAGAAAAAGACCAGCAGCGCCCCCACCAGAAAGCCTATGCCGGTGGGCGCTGAGGAAAAGCCCAGGGCCAGGGCCACAAAGCCCTCGCCCACCAGATCAAAAAACATTATGAATGCGGATAAAAAATCATTGGCAACCATTTAACGCCTCCTTTTCATGTTGCACTGAACAAAACCGCTTCTGCGGCTTCCCCCAAACAATACCCGGCTGCGCGGCCTACAACCCTTCCGAGATATCCCAATCCGGATTGGACAGCGCCAGCTTCATGCGCTCGAAATTGCCCTTGTGCACAACTTCATAAGGCCCCCAATAGCGGATAACGCCTTTTTCCAGATACTTGGCCGCAAAAGCGGATAAGTCCGGCTCCGGGCAGTTCAGGTCCGCGCTTACGGTCGCGTGCATTTTTTCGAGGTAATAAGCGGCGGCATCAATGAATTCCTTGGTGTAGCCGCCTTTGCTCACTGTGTTGCAACTGCCGTGGTTGGGGTAAATGGCGGTGAAATCCATGCCCCGAAGCGCGGCCAGATTTTCGAGGTGAACGGGAATATCCCTGGGATTGGTGATGAACGGGCAGGTGTCCTCCAGCATGTCCCCGGCGAGGAGAAGCTTGTCCTGCGGCAAATACAAAAACGCGCCGTCGTCCGTATGGATATTGATGTTGCGCAGCCGGGCCTCAAAGCCGCCCACATAAACGGTCAGCTCATGCTTGTAAACGACATCGGGCAGGCGCAAAGGCTTGATGGGCGGCTCGCCCCACAACTCGCCCCGCTCAATGGCGTCCTGATGCAGCGCCAAAGCCTGCCTGGTCTTTTCCGTGGCGATAATGTTGCAATCCTTAAACACGTTGTTGCCGCCCACATGGTCGAGGTGCCAGTGGCTCAAAGTCACGGTGAAGCGGCTGATGCCCCGCTCTTCAAGGCAGGCCCGCACTTCGCCGATTTGCTCGGGCGAGCACAGCGTGTCGTAAACAAGCGCCTCCCCTTTGCTGTGCAGCACATAGCAGCACACGCCCAAAGAGTTGCAGCCGCCCAGGGACCAGTTGTCGTCCATGCCCGCGGCCGGATCGCCCTCCCAGACGATGCTGTCTCCGGCAAAATAAAACCCGGTCAAATGATCATTGATATTTATAACCCGCATACGTCCTCCTTGCTTTTCCGCATTCAATGCGTCCCACTCCCCATAGTTCATGGCGGCAAAAGACTAAAGTATGTTACAAGAAGAGACGTATCTTACATTAGTCTAAAAACCGCTATTTCAGAGATTGCAAAATGATACAAAAAGTGCAAATGTGTTTCATACAAAAATACTCTCTTGCCGGGGGCAGGACATGGACCACAAGGAAACGCGCGCCGTGCGGGCGCAACTGGCGGAAATAATCAACAGCTCGGATTTCACCGCTTCGGACAGGCTCAAAGATTTTTTGACCTATGTGGTGGAGCGGACTTTAGAGGGCCGGGAAAATACGCTGAAGGCCTATACCATCGCCGTTGAGGTTTTCGGCATGCGCGAGGATTTTGACCCGCGCCTCAACCCCCTGGTGCGCATGGAAGCTTCGCGGCTGCGCAGCAAGCTGGATCATTACTATCTGCGCAACCCCGGCGCGCCGGTGTACATAAATATGCCCAAAGGCGGGTATTCGGCCGTGTTCAGCACCAACACCGCCGCGCAAAGCAGCCGGGCCAGAAAGCTTTCCGCCCGGACGCCGTTCACGCACGAAGACAATTATGTGAGTTCCATTCTGCTGGCGCCGCTGATAAATATCGACGGCTCAAAAACAACGGAGATGTTCATCCAGGGACTGGCCCTGGAAATCAACCACGCGCTCACCAAATTCAAGCAACTGAAAATTATCGACCAAACCTCGCGGCTTGCTGCCCTGCCGCCGGACGGGGAAGCTGAAGCGTCCCTGAAAAAAAGGCCGCGCTTCGTGCTCAAGGGCTCGGCGCAGATTGAATCCGACCAATGCCTCGCCTGGATTTCGCTGATCGACAGCTCCACAAATTATAATCTCTGGGCGGAAAAGTTCAGCGGCGATCTCACCGAAACCCATGTTTTCAAGCTGCAGACCCGCATCGCCGAAGCGGTGTCCTTCAACATCTCCGACGATTTCGGGCTGATCAACCGCACCCTCTTGCAGGAATACGGCAGCGACAAAGGCGAATCGCCGTCCATCCAGCAGGCCCATGTGCTGTATTGGCACTTCGCCTCGATGCTGACCAGGGA
>CBDTYX010000141.1:0-5570 GCA_965364745.1 uncultured Desulfovibrionaceae bacterium
CCAGATGCAATACAGAGTAGTTCACTATATCAACCAGTTTTACGCGGGCAAGGGCGGCGAGGACAAAGCCGACCTTAAGCCCGAATCCGTGAACGGTCCTGTGGGGCCGGGTGCGGAAATCGCCCGGATCCTCAAAGAGCTTGGCGGCGAAGCCGAAATTGTGGGCACCGTTATCTGCGGCGACTCCTATTACGGCGAAAATATTGAAGAAGCGCGGTCGACTTGCCTTTCCATGATCGAAGCCTTCAAGCCCGACCTGCTCATTGCCGGCCCGGCTTTCAACGCCGGGCGCTACGGTGTGGCCTGCGGCGACATTTCCGCCTCGGCCGGTGAAAAACTGGGCATCCCGGCGGTCACCGGCATGTACAAAGAAAACCCCGGTTTGGAGCTTTACGGCAAGGCCTGCTACGTTGTGCCAAACTCCGACAGCGCCCGCTCCATGAAGCAGGACCTGGCGGCCATGGCCAAACTGGGCCTTAAGCTGGCCAAAAAAGAACCCATGGGCCCGGCCAGGGTGGAAGGCTATTTCTCGCGCGGCATCCGCAAGTGCTTCGCCAAAGAAGCCTCGGGCGCGGCCAGGGCGGTGAACATGATGCTGGCCCGCCTTAAGGGCGAAGAATTCCAGACGGAATACGAGATGCCGGTGTTCAAGAAAATACCGCCGGCCGCCGCCATCAAGGACATGAAAAATGCCGTCATCGCCATCATCAGCTCCGGCGGCGTCGTGCCCAAGGGCAACCCGGACCATATCCGCGTATCTTCAGCGGACAGCTTCGGCGCTTACGACATTACCGGCATTGACGACCTGACCCCGGAAAACTACGAATCCATCCATGGCGGCTACGACCGGGCCATGGCCAACATTGATCCCGACTGCATCGTGCCTGTGGACGAGCTGCGCAAGCTGGAAAAGGAAGGTGTGTTCAAGAAACTCCATCACTTCTTCTACACCACCACCGGCACGGGCACGAGCGTAAACAACGCGGAAAAATTCGGCCAGGAAATCGGGGAGATATTGCGCAAAGCGGAGGTGGACGCG
This sequence comes from uncultured Desulfovibrionaceae bacterium, assembly GCA_965364745.1. Taxonomy (GTDB): domain Bacteria; phylum Desulfobacterota; class Desulfovibrionia; order Desulfovibrionales; family Desulfovibrionaceae; genus JAVBRZ01. The sequence goes on from CBDTYX010000141.1 coordinate 1,040, forward strand.
GCCATCCTCACAGCCACGTGAGGCACGTGCACTCGATGCGGTGCATCGATGACGCGTGAAATTGAAAGAGTGGCCGACATTCCCGTGGCGCAGATCGCCACTATCGTGCCAATCATGCTTACCGTGGGCACAAACAGAATCGTGCCCGGCGTGGCCATTCCCCACCCGGTGGGCGATCCTTTGAAAGGCCCGGAAGTGGACCACGCCGTACGGCGCAAAGTCCTGCTCAAAGCTCTGGAGGCTTTGCAAACGGATATTCAGGAACAAACCATCTTCGAATAGACGATTAACCCATTGCGGCGGCCGTCTGCACGGCGGCCGCCGCAAGCCGCGCGAATTTACAGCGGAACAAACAAACCGCCGGCCCTGCCCGTGAGCATAAGGAACGGCCCATGGAATACCTCATCCTGACCAACAACAGCAGCCTTGAAGCAAAGGCGCACGGCCTGCCCGTAAAGCAGGTGTCCGGCGGCGTGGAGGACATGTATGACGCCGTGGGCGAACACCTGCAAAACGGGTACGCTTTGGTTTCCTCCCCACTGCCGGCCAATGTGCCGCTCATCCGCTCTCCCGTCCGCAGCATTATCCTGGGCAAGGCCGCCCGGCGCTACGACGCCCGGGGGCTTATGACCCTGGAAAAAGCCAGAGACAGGACAAAGGTGCTCGGCGTCATTGCCGACGAGCGCACCCGTGCTGATCTGGAATTCATTGATAAAGACCAATTGGCGAGGGCTGTGGCCCAACTGAAAGAGCTCGGCCTGGCCTGATCCCCCCAACAAAAATATTATAGCCGCCCAGACAACGTGTTATCTGGGCGGCTATTTCTTAATGCCTTCTCAATCGTGACTTTTCTGCTCCCTCCCCGACGGCTGAGCCCGGGCAGGCGCAAGATTTATAAACTCATCCGAACACGGTCTGCTCAGCCACATCGGTCTGCAGGGCCTTAACAGCCTTTTCCACCAGCCGGCGACGCAAGGCCTTTTCCTCTTCCGGCGACAAAGCCGGATTGCCCAAGGGGTGGGGAATGGCCACTGTGGGGATGATTCTGTTGGCGCCCACACTCTGGGAAATGGGCACAATGGAGGCCATATGCACCACGGGCATATCGCCGGCGTCTTCAATGGCTTTGGCGAGCGTTGCACCGCAACGCGTGCAGGTGCCTCACGTGGAGGTCAGGATAACCGCCTGTACGTTCGCATCCCTCAGTTTCCGGCCTATTTCGCCGCCCCATTTTTTGGAATTGCCCACAGCCGTGCCGTTGCCCACCGTGGAATAAAAGTAACGGTGCAGCTTGCCGATGGCGCCTTCTCTTTCCATATCGCGCAGCACGTCAACAGGCAGCACCCGGTCCGGATCCGCATTGGCGTAGGTCTGGTCATAGCCGCCGTGAGCGGTCTCATAAGCGCCGGCCGTCAAATCCATTACGCCTTCAAGGTCATACTCTCCATAGTTGCGCGCGCTGGAAGCAGCAATATGGTCCGGATTGCCCTTGGGCACGATGCCGCCGGAGGTGACCAGGGCCACGGTGATATGCTGCATATCTTTTACGCCCGGGCGGGGGGCGACGCGGTCGAACACGGGCATTTTGTATTCCGTTTCAAAATCCTCGCCCCTGACCTTACTCATAAGCATGTCCACGGCGCGTTCCGCACCCACTTGCTCATAGAACTTATTGACGCGCACGCCGCGCTCAATATAGCCCTCTTCTTCCGGGGCTTTAAGCTCAGCTCCGTTAAGAAGCCTCGGCAGAAACGCGGTCATGGCCGCAATGGCCTGGCCCATGCCTTTGGCGCTGTCAGCCGTGGGCAGAATATAAGTGGCGGATTTAAACAGCTCCACGCCGGGGTTTTCCGGAAACATGGCGGTCATGGTCGCCGCGCAGTGCGGCGTGGCGGCCGCGCAGGCCGTGCCGCAAGCCATGCCGTAGCGTCCGGCGTTAAAAGCCGGCCCGGCGATAAACGCGTCGGCGTCATATTTCTTGATGGCGTCCGCAATGACCGCGCCCACCTCTTCCTGATTGCCCACGCAATAATTGTCGCCGCAAATAATGGTCGCGACGATTTCCGCCTGATCCGCCAGCCCCTTGGCCAGGGCCATGCCCGGACCTACAAAGCCCTCGCGCACTTCCGGAGCGATGTCGGCCTTTTCCTCACCACCGATGCCGCCGAAGAACTGGTTGATATAGTGAATTACCCGATATGCCATGTGGCTCTCCCTAAATGTTATTATATGGTGTAAGCGCCGAGTCTGTTGAAGCCGAGTTCATTGGTCGCGCCCAGGATGCTTTGGATTTCCACTTCCAAAGAGCCGTCTTCGCGTCTGGAACCGAAGAAGCCGCCGGCAATGACGTCGGCCTGGCCGATATCGCCGATGACTTTATCCATGGGCGGCAAAACAATGGTCATGTTGGCGTTGCCGCCGGTAACCACCGCTGTGCCTTCCTGGCAGGAATCCGCCAATGACTGGCTGGCTCCGTTAGCTCCCGCGAATTCATCGGTGACCAGCACGGTCTTGATTCCGGCGCGCTCGGCTTTAACACAGTTGAGCACGAGGTCGGCATCCGGGTTGCCGAAGCCTTCCTCGGAAATGACCGCCGCCTCGACGCCCAGCATTTTCAAAAGATTTACCGCGTAGGAAGAACTGCGCTGTTTGTCGGCCAGGGTCACGTTTTCATTGCTGATGACCACGCCGACAAAGTTCAGATCTTTGCCGTGCCGCTTGAACAACGCCTTGATGATGGGGTTGTTCTGGTGCACATAGGTGTTGTTTTTGTCGCAGGCGGACACGCAGTTGCCGGAAATAACAGCCCCATCCATAATTTCTGTGGGGCTGAGCAGGGTCGGCAGAGTCCTTTTCGCATCCACGCCGTAAACCCAGGTGTCGTGCAAAAGCCCCTGAGATTGCAGCATATACAGGTAACCGACCTTGGGAAGGCCCGGATGCGCGCTCATGGCTTCGGCCAGAGGCGGAAAGTTGAAGGTTTCCGAAGCGTCAATTTTCGCGGGCTTGCAACTGGCGGCAAGGTAGTGCGCGGCCTTAAGCCCGGCCACGCGGCAGGTATGCTCGGCTTCGTGCAGCTTTACATCATCGCGCGGGGTGAGCACAACCACCAGATTGCAGGTTTTTGAAAAAGGCGTGTACTCGGCCCCGGGCCCGCTCATATCCACAATGCCCTCCTGCGCGGCCACCAGGCGCCCCGCGGTCAGCACGGCCATGCCTTCCAGCACCAGGGTTTTGCCCATTCCCACGGTTTCCACCGAACCGATGAAGCCGGGAAAGACCTCGCCCGGCCCTTCCAGTTTACAGCGCGGCTCAACCACGTCTTTTACGGGCATAATCCGCGTGTTCTCGTCGGGGTGGGCCAGATCAAGATCAACGGACGCCAGGCGCTCATCTTCAAGCAGCAGGGCTTTAAGCTCTTCCTTATTGATGGTCAGCGTCCCGTTCGCGGCTTCGGTTTTTTCACCGAATTTCAGTCGCTTGACGACAACTTTGCAGAGTTCCAGTTTCACAAGAATCCTCCGGAGTGGGGTTTAGGCGCATTGCCGTGTGGGTCTCGGCCATACGCAATTCAAGAACAGTGCTTCCCCTGCCCCGGCGCCGCGAAAGGGGTGTCCTCACGCGAGATAACGCCGGATTGCTCCAGGGGAAGGCGCATCAACTCATAATCAAGCAAAGCGCAGGCATCCAGAAGCGAAGTCGGGGCCTCGGCCGGGGCAAGCGCTTTATTGTTGTTGTAAACCAGCAACGCTTCTTCAATAAGATTCAGGGAAAACAGATCCGGCTCGGAATTTTGGGGAGCCGGAGACTCAAGAGCAAGACTGCGGTAGGGCTGCTGGTGAGGACGATAATTGCCGTACAAAGGGTGATGCAACAGCTTCCAACCCTTGTGGATGCAGTCGCGCGCGGCCGCCACCACGGGTTTGGCATCCGTGTCAAAAAAGGCGCAAATAACTTCTCGGGCGGCTTCCGGATCGGCGGTCAGGGCACGCACAACCTGAGGGCCGGCCTCAACAACGGTCAGCCACGGGTTGTCCGATAAATGCGCACGCAGCAGGGGATTATTGGTAAGCAGCACGACAGACATATACACGCCTCAAGGTGTTTTCGTCTGTCGCGTAAGATACGCTTCAGAGTGCGTCCGGCCATGCTCCTGGTACCTGAGAGTTTCGGTTGCCCTTGCCCCTTCGGTGGGCGCGAATCGCGCCGCTCTCACATGGCCATCTTTCGCTGGTTGCAGCGGCGCGCAAAGGAATGGCGGCGGATTGGGAATCAACCGCTTGACGGGGGAAATAAAAAACGCCCGCCGTCACATACTATTCCGAGCGTGCATCGCTCTTCCAGTCTGTTGCGCCGGCAGGCTGCTTCAGAGTGCGTCCGGCCATGTTCCTGGTACCTGAGAGTTTCGGTTGCCCTTGCCCCTTCGGTGGACGCGAATCACGCACCGCTCTCACATGGCTTTCTTCCGCAAATAATTAGTCATTATATATTTCTAATAAAAACTTCTGTCAACAAAAAAATAATAATATTG
>CBDTYX010000142.1:0-5568 GCA_965364745.1 uncultured Desulfovibrionaceae bacterium
GTCCTCGATGCGCATGTCAAAGTTCCCGGCGGCATAGGCCCGGGTTCCCTTGAGCATCTCCTTGATAGGCTGAATCTGCCGCATGGACATGAAGGAGCAAGCTGCTTCCGAGCTGTCCATTCTGGACCGCATCTGCCCAAGATTCAAAAATGATTACCGGGAACTGATGCGCCGCCTCTTTTTCCAGCAAGGCTATGTGGACGAGCTCATGCACGGCCTTGCAGCGGCCGGTTTCGACTCCAACAAAGACGCAGGCATGAAAAGGGAGGGACCAAAGGCCCCTCCCGGTGGTTGATGGTTCAGCGTCTGTGAATAACCGCTGCCTATTATGGTTCTTAGCTAGCTTTCAAAAAACATTTTACTGAATGCGGCCCATCCGTCTGGCGTTTTCCTTGATGAGTTCGACGGCTTTAGCGGTATTCGGACTGACTTTGGCCTCTTCATCCCATACCGCCACAGCGGCTTTGGTCATGGTCGCAATATCTTCTACGGGTAATGTGGTTTGCTTACCCTTGAAAATAGTGGCCAGAGCCACCTTGTCCTTTTCCAAGCCAAAATTGTAATACGCGTAGCGCAGGTTGTGCGCGGCAGCCAGCAGCGCGTCCCGGCATTCTTTATCCATACCGTCCCAAAGATCCTGCCTGATAAATACGCCATCGGTGATGGGGTTCAAAATCGGAGTCATCAGGATATACGGCGCCACTTCATAGAATTTGTTGATTTCATATTCAAAAGGCGCCCCGTATAAAGTCCCGTCAATCTGCCCTGTGGACAATCCCAGATATACATCTTCCGGAGGCATGTTCACAGTGCTCACGCCCAGAGACTGCAGCATTTTAGCCGATCCGCTGATGGCTCTGATTTTCATTTTGCGCAAATCATCCAAGCTGTTGATGGGGCGTTTAGAAAGAATGGTATATTGCGCGTTCCAAAGCGTATTCAAGTACTTAACGCCATGCTTGGCATAATCGGCGGCCACCAGCTCCAAAAGTCCGTCTTTGTCAAAAAGCTGGTCGGCCTCGGCGGTGGACAGCCAGGCCATGGGTAAGCCGCCCTCAATATTGCCCATGGTCAGCTCCGTAAATTGCCCCCCGGAGGTCACCCCCATGTCGATCATGCCGCCGCGCACCGCCTTAATAACATTGGGGGTGGAAACCAGCTCGCCGCCGCTGTACACGGTGATCTTAATCCGCCCTTTGCTTTTTTCATTAACCTCCTTAGCAAAATTGCGCACGTGGTCAGAATTGGTGGTGGAGTAATAGGTTTGTAATTTGAGGTCGTACTCCGGCTTGGCGAAAGCCGCCGCCCCGAAGCCCAGGCACAAAACCAAAACGGCCATAAGCCCCAAAGTAAGTTTTTTCATATATTTCTCCTTGCCTGCATTAATAGGTGCAAACCGGCCTTGCGTACGGACTCGAAAGAGCGGCGACTCCGACTCGTCGCTTCCCGATACAACTCGGCGAAAACCCACCCGCATCGCCGCCCGCGCATATATCCCGCACACAATTGCTCCCGCGTCGCCCAAAAGACTGCCCTCGCAATGTTATTGAATTGGAAAGTAATCTCCGCAATCTCCTTCCCGGTAAACGTCCAAGGTATTGCAATGCAGCATGCCGCCGAAACGATAAACCTTGTCGTAGGGCACAGGCACTACCTCAATGCCCAGACCGTCAAGCTGATCCATGTAGCCTTTTTCTTTATCACTGACACAAATGGTGTTGGGCCCAAGGGAGAAAGTATTCATGGACACCCAGTTGACTCCGTGCAACCCCTTGCCCGTGGCCGGGGCGCTTAAACTGATGTCGTTGTGCCAGACATGCTCGGGCCTGGCCGCCGGCACGATTTCCCAGTCGTTTTTCTTAAACATATCTTCAATGCCCGGCGTAATAATGGGTTTGTCCGGACAAAGCAGGGCCAGGCCGGGTCGGACCAGGGTCAGGATGACGTCGATGTGCCAGGGACGGAAATATCCGGCCGCAGTGGAGTCAAATTGAATAGGATGCAAACGGAAACCCCGACCGCTAAGATAACGGCGCAGCCATTCCATGCCCGCCCTGTTGGTCACGGCCGAGCCTTGCCAGAAAATGTCCTTGCCGGCCCGGCAGGCGTCAGCCGCATCCCACAACGGTTCTTTTTCCGTCAGATGATATTCCCAATTGAGCATTTTCTGGCGCTTGACCTCGTCATCCCAGTTAAAGGCAAAATCCCAAAAATAATTGGGCACGTAGCTTTCATCGGTAAGCCGGGGCCGGGGAGCCGCTGTCCACATGAAATCCGGGTCTTCCTTGAACCACTGTTCAAACAACGGCCGCATAGCCAAATATTCATAGAAACGGGACCGGCGGCTGCAGGTGGCCTCCATAATTTCATTGCCGAGGGGCAGGAACAGATCACGGGGATTGTTGACCGTATACTGGTTAAGCTGAGTCCAGTCCGGGGTGGAGACGGCCCGATTGTCCAACAAGGAAGGATGCACCGTCACCCGGTCCACGATAATGCCCCGCTTTTCCATAATGCGGACAAAGCCCTCCTGCTGTTCCACAGCCTCATTCACATATTCATGCGGAAAAGGCCCCCAGTAGCCCAAGGGAAAGCCGCCCGAAGCCATATTGAACTGCCAGGCCGGTTCCGGCGCGGTAACGTTGGCTCCCTGCGGTCTGCCGACCACGACTCTTTTCAAGGGGTCCCACTCATTCCAGCAATTTACAATTTTAGCCATATCGCTCTCTCCTTGGTTAATGGTCCGGTAAGCTGCGGAAAGCGCCACTCTTTCCGCCTCGTTTATAGAGTTAGGCTAAAATTCACGTCCTCGGCAGGTTGGAAACTGTTAAACGATACAGGCCAGATGTTAAAAAACGCCTTGCACTGCCGCGCCGCTGATTGCTTTTCTTGTCAAAAATGATACGGTTATTCTGTTAATTCTTGCTGCTGCAGCCATAATCCTACACAAATCCGGTTACATACCGGACATGGCAATAACGTTGTCCAACACAACCGCAGGCGCTTATGAACAATATGCCGGCATCTTTGCCAGACCCCACCAGTGCGGAAATCAGAACCGAATTGTCCAAACTCTTGAATAGTCCCGAATTTTCGAGTTCCATTCGCTTTCGACGATTTCTAAGCTTCATTGTGGAAGAGACATTGGCCGGGCGGGGCGATGATCTGAAGGCTTATACTATTGCAATTGAAGCCTTTGACCGGGACCCGAAGTTTGATCCTCAGTCCGACGCCGTAGTGAGAGTAGAGGCCACTCGGCTGCGCGGGCGCCTGGATACCCACTATATGGCCAATCCTCCATTGGAGGGCGGCATAAAAATTACTCTGCCCAAAGGCGGCTATAAACCCGCCTTTCATAGGATTGGCGCCTCCAACGCAAAAAGCGATTCTTCAACAGCGGCACACTCCCCACCCCCCTCGCGCCTGAAAACGGTTATTGCGGTCCTGCCTTTCGCCAATCTGGGCGGAGGAGAAAAAAACTCTCACCTGGCCAGAGGTTTGTCAGAAGAAATCACCATGGGCCTGGTGCACTTTGACGACTTTATCGTTATCAGCGCTCCAGACAGGTCGCCGGATCAGGCTGCCGATCCGCCATGGGGAGTGGGTAAAGCCCTGGGGGCCAGGTTCCTTCTCTCAGGAAGCACGCAAATCATCTCCAACATCATCAGATTCCGAGTTTCGCTGGTGGACACGGAAACCGGATCCAATCTGTGGGCGGAAAAATTCGACCGCGAGTTTACAGAAGAAAATCTGCTGAACATTGTTGATGAAGTCAGCACCAGAGTGGTTATGTGCGTAGGCGACGGCTTCGGGTTCATCAACCGTTTTCTGGCCAGGGAAAAAGCCGGCAAAAGCGTCGCCGAGTTGGAGATTTACGAGGCCATTCTGCGCTATCACCATTGGGTGGCCACTTTGAGCCCCGACCGGGGCCGCGAAGCCATTCCCGCTCTGGAACGCGCCATAGCACTGGACCCCGGCTATGCTTTGCCTTGCGCCATGCTCTCCGACCTTTACGCCGGCTACTACCAATGGGGGCAAGAAACCGCGCCGGATTTTCTGGATAAATCCGAAGACCTGGCCGGCAGAGCTTTGGACCTTGATCCCGGATGCCAGCACGCCCAATGGGCCAGAGCTTACAACTTTTACCTGCGCGGCGATGGGGACCAGTTTTTGGAAGTCGTGCATAGAGCGGTGGACATAAACCCATACAATTTTAACATTATTTCCACTTCCGGGATAAAAATCTGCATGCTCGGCGACTGGGAACAGGGGCTTGAGTTGATCCGCCGCGGCAAACACTTGAGTTTGGACATGCCGGGTTGGATTTATGTAGCCGAAGTCCTTTATCATTACTTAAACCGCAATTTCAGCGAAGCCCTGAGCAAAGCCAAACTCATCGCCGCACCGGACTTTTCCGGCGGACCCTTGTTGCGCGCGGCTGTTTACGGACAAATGGGACTTTATGAGCAAGGCCATGCCGAGCTTAACTCTCTTTTAGACATTCTGCCCAGGTTTAGCCGAGATTGCCGGGAGCTGTTGCGCCGCATCTTTTTCCAACCCGCCCACATTGATTCCTTATTGCAAGGGCTGCGGAGCTCCGGCTTCACCCAGGCTTGAGAGCTCGCGCCCGAACCGCACTTTCCTGTTTTTCCGGCTTGAATTTAAACGCGGCAGGATATAAGAGTAAGTGGCGCTTGGGCCGTTGCCCCGCGAATATTATATTCTTCAAGGTATCTATCCATGACCAAGTATCTTCCTCAAGAAATTGAATTGAAATGGCAGGAAAAGTGGCGCGAGGCCAACAGCTTTGCCTGCTCCGAACACAGCAGTCGTCCAAAATACTACGTCCTGGAAATGTTCCCCTATCCTTCGGGCAAGATACATATGGGGCATGTACGCAATTATTCCATCGGCGACGTGGTGGCCCGCTTTAAGCGCATGCAGGGCTTTAACGTCCTGCACCCCATGGGTTGGGACGCTTTCGGACTGCCGGCGGAAAATGCGGCCATTAAAAACAACGTGCACCCGGCCAAGTGGACTTACTCCAATATCGACACCATGCGCGAGCAATTGCAGCGCCTGGGCTATTCTTATGACTGGGACCGCGAGCTGGCCACCTGCCATCCCGATTACTACAAATGGGAGCAGCTCTTTTTCCTCAAATTTTTGGAAAAGGGCCTCGCCTACCGCAAAGAAGCCCCGCAAAATTGGTGCCCCTCCTGCAACACCGTGCTGGCCAACGAGCAGGTCATTGACGGCCAATGCTGGCGCTGCGATTCGCAAGTGGAGCAAAAAAACCTGACCCAGTGGTTTGTGCGCATCACCGCCTATGCCGAAGAGCTTTTGGCCGACCTGGAAAAGCTGGAAGGCGGCTGGCCGGAACGGGTGTTAGCCATGCAGGGCAACTGGATCGGCAAATCCAAAGGCGCGGAAATTCGCTTTGAGCTTAAAGGCGGCGGGGACATCACCGTGTTCACCACCCGGCCGGACACCATTTTCGGGGCTACGTTCATGAGCATCGCCCCTGAGCACCCGCTCTTGGAATCCTTTCTCGCGGGCAACCCCGAC
>CBDTYX010000143.1:0-5540 GCA_965364745.1 uncultured Desulfovibrionaceae bacterium
ACCTCAAGGGGATTATCCCCTTGGGGTTCCCCTCCTCCAGAGGCCGCTTCATCTATATGAGCGTAGGCTTCACAGATTCCCAGACCCGGTCGGGCCGGATCCAGGTCATGCAGTGGTGATGTTTTAAGGGGCAGGTGTTGTGGCCGTGCAGGCCGCAGGGGCGGCAGGGCAGGTTCAGCTCCGCCACGTGCGAGTTTTCGCCCCTGGGAAAAAAGCCCAAACTCCGCACGGTGGGCCCGAAGACGGCCGTAACCGGCACGCCTTGCGTCCAGGCCAGGTGCATGGGGCCGGAATCGTTGCATACGAGACAGGACAAACGCTGAAAATACGCCGCCAGTTCGGCGAGGGAAAGCTGCCCGGCCAGGTTGATGATTTTGGCGCCAGGCGGCATCACTTCCTCGCCCTCGCCCAAAATGGAGGCCACGTGCAGCATGACGTCAGCGGCGGTGTCTTCTTCGCCGGGGCCGGCGAAGATAAGCACGGTGCGCTCAAGCCACAGGGCGCGCACGGCGATGTCGGCGAAATATTCGGTCAGCCAGCGCTTGGTGGGCCAAATGGAGCCGGGGTGAATGCCCAGCACCGGCCCCGGCGGCAGGGTTTCCCAAAAATCGGCCGCGGCCTTGCGCGCGGCGTCGGGCAGCGCGGGCACAGGCCAGGGGCGGGCGGGCATTGCCAGGCCCAGGGGGGTTAAGAGTTGCAAAATGCGCTCAATTTCATGCAACTGGGCAAACTGCCGGGGCACAGTGTGCGTGTAGGCCAGGCGGTTATAAAGCGGAGCATCGTAGCCGATGCGCGCCGGGGCTTTAGACGCCGCGGCCATCAGCGCGCTGCGCAGGCTTTTGTGCGGGCTGATCCACAGGTCGAATTCCACGGCCGCGCACTCTTTGCCGAAACGCCGGAAGGCCGACCACTTGCGCAAGGCCCCGTTTTTATCCACCTCGTGCACTGCGGCCAGGTCCGGGTGGGCGCAAAATAAATCGTAATAGCCCTTGCGCACATAAAAATGAATCTGCGCTTCGGGAAAGGCCGCCTTCAGCGCCCGAATCAGGGGCAGGGTGAGCACGGCATCGCCTAAAAACGCGGTATTCCAAACCGCTATTTTGCGGAAAGTGTCGGGAAGTTGAGGTTTAGGCATGGCGGTTATTCTTGATCCCGAAACAGAGGGCCTTGCGGCCCGCCGCTTTTTCGGCGGGAGAAAATCCTTGTGTATATCATATTATAAGCAACGCGCGCGGGGTTGTCAGGATGCGGAGGAAGCTGAACCGGCGAGGCGCGGCAGCAGCCAGTCGGCCACGGCTTTAAGATCGCGGGCCAGCAAAAGGGGCCGTCCGGCTTTATCCACGGTTTCCAGGCAAGCCGCGCCGGCCGGGGGCAGGTCCACGCCCAGGCGGGCGGCGGTTTTTGCGCCCTCGCCGGTAAGCACCAGGGCGGAGAGGGCAAATCCGGCCGCATAGCCGAATTCCAGGTCGCCGGCTTTATCGCCGATAATCATGCACTCCTGGGGGGCGAGATTGTGCCGGTCGCGCAGTTCATGCCACAGCCCCAGGGCGGGCTTTCGGCAGGGGCAGCCCGCGTCCGGATCGTGCGGGCAAAAAGCTTCATCGGTAAGCGGAGTTCCGGCCGCGGCCAGAATGCGGTGCAGTTCGGCCCGGCAGGCCAGGTAATCGTCCAGGCTGAAATAGCCCCGGCCGATGCCGGATTGATTGGTGACGATAAACAGACCAAGGCCCCGCCCGGCCAGAAGGGCAAGGCCCTCGCCCGCGCCGGGCAAAAGCTGCACGCCGGCCGGATCGCCGAGGTAAGATTTATCTTCAATCACCGTGCCGTCGCGGTCCAGAAACACGGAGCGGACGGACAAGGGCATAAGGCTGTCGGATTTATGCATACGGCCCGATTATAACGCCTTCCGGAGCGCCTGTCCATAGAATACGGCCCGGAATAAGGGTCTTTGCGCCGCAATCAGTCGGATTCGGAGCAAAATTTTTCAAATCATTCTCCGAGCAGCGCACCATAAAAATTTAACTTTTCGGCAATAAATTGCCGAATTAACGGCAAGGCAAGCCTTTGCTTCACAGCAATTTATTGCTTTAAGGACGTGGCAGCGGTGTATATTCTTAGCAATATGTCACTATAAAATAAACGCCTCCTCTTCCCCTTGAAATCTGTTCCTGAAACAACCCGACTGTGTTTAAAAAGCCACACTTCACTAACTCTAGACCCGTGCCTACCCCACAAAAAGCGCTTGAGACTTTTTGTAGAAATTTTCCAGATTTGAATTAAAGCTTAGGCAAACGCTAATATCGATATTATCAAATTATTGGTATAGAATATGGTCAGGTAAATGCTGTTTTACTTCGCCCTTTTCGGCCACTGTGGTCAGACCGCGCTCGGCAACGACAAAAATCATCTTTTATCGCTATAAAAAATTTTACCCCGCCTGGCCTCTTTTGCCTGTTTGTCCGCGGCGGAGTCAAAACCGACTCGCCCATTTGCCAAACCGGGCCGCATGATTTATTTTAAGGGCAACGGGCTGAAAATTTACCGCAATTTCGCGCCCAAAACCCGCCCGAACCGCCATGCGCAAAACTTCCCGCCGCACTTACCTCATCGCCTTCGCCGTTTTCGGCATCGGCCTCGTCTGCCTGGTGGCTTCCGGGCTGCGCGCGGGCAGCGCCTATTTTGTCACGGTTTCCGAGGCTCTGGCCCTCACCGGGGGCGCCCCTTCAGCCATGAAGCTGTTCGGCGTGGTCGCGGAAGACGGCTCCGCGCAAAACAGCGCCCTGACCTTTACCCTGGCCGATCTGGACCACCCCGAACAGACCATTGCCGTGCGCTTTAGCGGCGAGGCCCCGCCCCTGTTCAAGCCCGGCGCGGAAATCATCGCCGGGGGCCTCTACGACCCGAACCGGCGCAGCCTCAACGCCGAGGAATTGATTACCAAATGCCCCGGCAAATATGAAAAACAACACCGCAAGGATAACCTTTAACCCCATATAACCCGCGCCGCGCGGGGCGTCCCTCGCCGGACCCGCATCCCCGGCTTCCGGCGGCCGCCCGCAGCCGCCGCGCCCAAAACCGCCGCGCCGCGAAATTTTATTCCAGACTATGTCCATCGCCGCTTACGTCATCCTCACTTTTAGTTTCTTCGCCGCCCTGGGCCTCACCGCCGTTGCCGCCGGGCAACTGCTCAAAGGCCGCACCCGGGGCCTGAACTGGCTGGAATACGGCCATCTCGCCATCACCCTCAGCCTGGCCGCGGCCGTGATCCTGCTGCTGCTCAGCCTCATCAGCGGCAATTTCGCCCTGGTCTATGTGGCCGTCCACACCGACCGCGCCCTGCCCCTGCTTTACCGCATCTGCGCCCTGTGGGCCGGGCAGGAAGGCTCGCTCCTGCTTTGGGCCGCCGCCGCCGCCGCGTTCTGTCTAATTTTCCGTTTCTCCCGCGTGTATACCCGCCTGGGCGACTCCACCCGGCTCATGTTCTGGGCCCTGCACTTCCTGATTATGGCCTTTTTCCTGCTGCTGCTCATCACCTGGAGCAACCCCTTCACCCGCCTCATCCCGGCCCCGCAGGACGGACTCGGCCTTAACCCCGTGCTCCGCCACCCCGGCATGATTCTGCACCCGCCGCTTTTGCTCCTGGGTTACGCGGGCCTCATCCTGCCCGCCTGCCTCGCCGCCGCGCAAAGCTTTGTGCCCCGCAAAGGCTCGGAATACCAATGGATTATGCTTACCCGGCCCTACACGCTCACCGCCTGGCTGCTGCTCACGGCCGGCATCATTCTGGGCGCCTGGTGGTCCTACATGGAACTGGGCTGGGGCGGCTACTGGGCCTGGGATCCGGTGGAAAACGCCTCCCTCATCCCCTGGCTGCTGGCCACGGCCTTTTTGCACACCGCCCTGCTTGAGCGGAATAGGCAAATTCTCTCCCGCGCCAATGTACTCCTGGCCGGGCTGGCTTTCAGCGCCACGCTCATCGCCACCTGGCTCACCCGGGGCGGGGCGGTGGCCTCCCTGCACAGTTTCGGGCAAAGCCCGGTGTCCGTGCCCCTTTTTCTGGCCGTGCTCATAAGTCTGGCCCTGGTCATAGCCGCCGCCGCGGCCGCGCGCCCGGTCCGTCAGGTCGGGCATCCCGCCACGCCCCGCGCCATGCCCGCGCCCCTTACCCGCGATGGCCTCATCTGCCTCGGCGTCTGGCTGCTCCTGGCTCTCGCCGCCGTCATCCTCGCCGCCACCCTCGCCCCGGCCGTGTCCGGCCTGTGGAGCGCGCAGCCTGTCGGGCTTACCCCCGCCTTCTACAACCGCGTCTGCCTGCCCCTGTTCATCGCCCTTGCCGCCATCCTCTTCGCCGCTTTCCTGCGCGAACCGCAAGGCCCGTTCCCCTGGGTCCGCGCTGCGCTCTGGCTGGTGGTCATCGGCCTGCCTTTGGCCCTGCTGCTCGGCCCGGCCCGGCCCTTAAGCGCCCTGGCCTTCCTCTTCAGCCTGGCCTTCGCCGCCCTCGGCTTCACCTGTCTGCCCAGAATCTGGTCGGCCAAGGCCCGCTGTCACCTAAATCCGGCCGCCTACGCCCTGCACCTCGGCTTTGCGGTCATGGTCCTGGCCGTGGCCGCCTCCGGCCCCCACAAGCTGGAAACCACCACCACCCTGGCCCCGGGCCAGCAAGCCCGCCTGGGCGACTACACCTTTACCCTGCGCGAAATCACCCAGGCCGACGACACCTTCGGCCGCCGGCTCATCGACACCGCCCATCTCCACATCACCGGCCCCGGCGGCAAACCCGCGGGCGACCTCGCCCCCACCGTCATACTCCATTATAAAACCCACAATATAACCGTCACCCACGAGGCCGTGATTCTGTCTTCCCTAAGCCGCGACATTTACGCCGCGCTCCTGAGCCGGCACGAAGACGGCAAAGCCACCCTGGCCTTGAGCATCCACCCCCTGATCAACTGGCTGTGGATCGGCGGCGCGCTCATGTGCCTTGCCGCCGCCGCCCGCCTCGCCCGACACAGGTCCTACCGGCACGGCCGGCCGTAGGCCGCAGGCGAAGAAGCCGCGCACCACACACGCCCACAAGATCCGTCATCCCCTGTGTAGACAGAGGATCCATGCCGTTTACAGCCGAAGTTGATTATGAGGCAGGCGCCACCCTTTTAAAGGGAAAAAAAATGAGCTATGCTGAATACATGGAAAATGAGCCCGATCTTAACCCGCTGCTTGAGGCCGCCGCCCCGCAGCCCACGGCCGACCTGCTCATGGCCAAAGGCTTAGGCAAAAGCTACGGCCTGCGCCAGGTGCTGCGCCAGGTGGACCTCACCCTGCCGTCCGGTTCGCTCACGCTCATCTGCGGGCCAAACGGCGCGGGCAAATCCACCCTGCTGCGCATCCTGGCCGGGCTGGCCGCGCCGGACACCGGGCTTATCCACTTAAACGTTCCGCCTGAAGACCTGGGCTTTCTAACCCACGAATCCGGCGCCTATACCGGGCTCACCGCACTGGAAAACCTGACTTTCTGGACAAAACTCCACGGCCTTGAGCTT
>CBDTYX010000144.1:0-5483 GCA_965364745.1 uncultured Desulfovibrionaceae bacterium
GGTCGTTGTCGTGGATGACCACCACAGGCAGCATTTCCTGGTTTTCCATATTGGGGGGCAGGCCCAGGAGCCCGGCCAGATCCATGATGCCCAGGACTTCGCCGCGCAAGGTTACGGCTTTGCGGCCCTTAACATCTGTAAGGCGGCTGGCCTCCAGTTTAACGGTTTCGGAAACCGCGTCCAGCGGAATGGCGTACAGCTCGCCGGACAGGTTAATCATCAACGCGTCAATAATAGCCAGAGTCAGCGGCAAGGACAAGGTGAAACGAGTGCCTTTGCCCACTTCTGTGGAGATGCTCACCGAGCCTTTAAGGTTTTTGATATTGGTGCGCACCACGTCCATGCCTACGCCGCGTCCGGAGATGTCGGTGACTTTTTCCGCGCCGGAGAAGCCCGGCGCAAAAATCAGCTCAATGGCTTCGCGGTCATCCAGAGCCTTGGCCTCTTCCGCCGACATTATGCCTTTTTTCACGGCTACCGCGCGCATGACTTCCGGGTCAATGCCCTTGCCGTCGTCTTCCACCTCAATGGCCACGGAGTTGCCCCGATGGTAGGCGCGCAAAAAGACTTTGCCCTTGGCCGGTTTTCCGGCCGCGACTCTGATTTCCTCCAGCTCAATGCCGTGGTCCATGGAGTTGCGCATGAGGTGGACCAGGGGGTCGCCGATAACTTCAACCACGCTTTTGTCGAGTTCGGTCTCTTCGCCTTCCATAATCAACTCCACATCCTTGCCGCTTTTGCGCGACAGGTCGCGCACCAGGCGCGGGAAGCGGGAGAACACCGTGGACACCGGCACCATGCGCACCTTCATGATGGTGTCTTGCAAATCATCGGAAATGCGGGCCATAGCGTAAGTGGTTTCCGACAAAACTTGGGCCACTTCGGATAAATCCACATTGGTGCTGTCTTCAAGCTGTCTGGCCAGCATGGTATAGCGGTTGCGGTTGATGATCAGCTCGCCGATGAGGTTCATGAGGTGGTCCAGCTTCTCGTGGTCCACCCGTATGGTGGACGAGGTTTTCGAGCCTTCATCTTTTTTGGCGGAAGCAGCGGCGGCCGGAGCGGCGCTTTTGGCGGCGGGAGCTGCGGCTGCGGCCGGGTCGCTTTCGGGCTTGGCGCTTTCAGCCGGAGCTTCAGCTTGAGGCGCGGCGGCCGGCGCTTCAGGCGCGGGCACGGCGGCTGCTGCGGAGGCCATTTGCTCCACGGCCTTGTCCACCAGCTCAAAAACAATGGCGGCTTCCTGGCGCGAAAGATCCACCATCAAGGAAAAATCCATATCCGTGCTTCTGGCCTTGTCCACCAACCCGGCGGTTATGCCAGCGTAGTTTTTGGCTTCTTCAAAGCCCATGTAGCTGCACGAATTCTGCACAGTGCTCAGGGCGCGATAAAGAGCATCAATATAATCTTTCTGGGAGGCGTCCTGGCCGAGCTTGTCCAGAGCTTCTTCAATGGTTTCGCGTTGCTGACGGATGGTGTCGTTAAACACGGCCACGTCTTCAGAGCTGCCCTTTTCCGCTTCAGCGGCGGCCGAGGCGCCATCGGCAGACGCGGCTTGCTCCTCGCCGGGCAGGGCAAAGGGCATTTCAATGCCCATGCCGCTGGCGGCGTTCTCCAGTTTTTCCACCAGGCCGCTCATATCCAGCGGGTTAACTTTGCCGCCGGAAATATCCACGCCGTTGACCAGGGCGTCCAGGGCATCCACGGTGATGAGCAGGAGGTCCACAAGGTCGTTGGAAATATTCATTTCGCCCTTGCGCACGTTGTTCAGCAGCGTTTCCGCTTCATGAGTCAGCTTGTTCAGCTCATTGTAGCCCACAATGCCGCTGTTGCCCTTAAGGTTATGGAAGTAACGGAACAAGTCGTTGACCAGTTCGCCGGGGTCATCGGGCACATCTTCCAACTTCAAGAGACCGGAATTCAACTGGCCCAAAAGTTCGCGGGCTTCATCCACAAAGTCTTTTAAATGGGTTTCGCCAAATGAGGTTAAGGCGTAGTCGGGCAACGGAGCCAGAGAAGCCACCCAATCCGCGGCGCTTTCAAACACCGGCAGGCTTGACGCCGATGCCGCCTGTGCGGAGGCGGCGCTTTCTTTGTTTGCGGGCGCGACTTCTGTCGGAGCGGCTTTCGGCGCTGCGGCCGGCCCGCCGCCGGCCATAATCTCGTCTATGGTGGCGATGATGGGCGCGGTATCCACATCACCTTCGCCGATGCCTGTTTCCAGGTTGTTAATCATGGTGCGCAGGGCATCGGTGGCGGAGAGGATGACGTCCATGATTTCAGAGGTGACGGTCATGGTGCCCTTGCGCAACTCATCCAGGATGTTTTCGGCGCGATGAGCCAGGACGTTGATCTTGTTCAGGCCCAAGAAGCCGGACGCCCCTTTCAGGGAATGCATGGGTCTGAAAATTTCATTGAGCAGCGACAAATTTTCCGGAGTTTTTTCCAACTCCAGCAAGTTAGGCTCTATGGACTCCAGATGCTCTTTAGCTTCAATTATAAAGTCCCCAAAAATTTCCGGATCAAAATCCTGATTCATAATTACCTCGTGGGTTTATGACGCGACGCTGTATAATAGCGCAGCAACAAAGGGCGTTCCTTAATCTGTTAACCCAACAACATTTTTATGTTTTTAACCATTTGTTGCGGTTGGGCCGGTTTGACCATATACAAATTGGCGCCCAGGCTGATGCCCTGCTTTATATCTTTTTCCTGCCCTTCTGTGGAAAGCACCACAATGGGCAGATTCCTGTATACTTCCTGCTCCCGGACAGTTCGAATAAATGTGAACCCGTCCATGTTCGGCATGTTGATGTCCGAAATCACCAAGTCAATATCATCCGCAGCATAAAGCTTTTCCAGCCCGTCCAGCCCGTCTTCGGCCATAGTGACCTTGTAGCCTTCTTTTTTTAAAATGAATGATACCAGGTTTCTGATGGTCTTGGAATCATCTACTATCAAAATATGCTTGCTCATCTTAACCCCTTAAGCCTTTACGGCTTTATTCCGAACCTGCCCCGGAACGCGTTGCCGCCACATTTTTAATGGCGTAAAATATGCTCAACAATACGGTCCACGGAGATGATGCCCATCAACCTTGAGCCGTCTTCAGATTTCATAATTCCGGAAATAAAATCCACTTCCGCGCTGATGCCCAGTTGCGACTCAACCCCCCAATCCATATCTTTTTGCGGCACACGATACATGGTGTGGACGCGCTCAATCAAAAAGCCCAGTTGCAGGCCCCGGCGGCGGCAGATAATGAAGAACCCGTCTCCGTCCAGGGGCTTATTGCGCACATCCAAGAGCTTGCGTAAAATCACCACCGGCGTGACCTTGCCGCGCAGGTTGATCACTCCGGCCACATTGGGCGGGGCCATGGGCAGGCGCACCGGCGGAGTATAGCGGATGACCTCCTGCATAGCCATAGTGGGGACCACAAACTCCTGCTCGCCAATGAAAAAACCGACCATTTGCGCCTCGGGCATCCCTTTCAGGATATTTTCCAGAGGCGGCTCTTCCTCTTTGACCGCTGCGTAGGCCGCTTCCGCTTCTTCCCGGCTCACCGGCGCGGGAGCGTTTTCCTCCTGCAAGCCCAGATTTTTGGCCACTTCTTCGTTGGTCGCCCCTACTCCCAGGTATTTCTGCATAAACAGACGTTCTGCCGGGGTGTACTCTTCCCGGGAAGAGGTGGGGGCAAAATCCTGGGCATTAAAATACTCTTCGGGAGATCTCATCATAACTTTAAAATTTCCTCTGCAAGTTGGTTATAGGCCTGGGCGCCGCGACTGGCCGGATCAAGCGCATGAATGACCGTGCCCTGCGCGCTGGCTTCGCGAAACTTAGTATCCAAGCTGATTACCGACTTAAAGACCCTTTCGTTCATTTTACTGTGCAAAAGCTGTAGAACGCGCTCACAAGCATTGGCCCTGGCGTCGTACATGGTGGGCAAGGCCATATAATCAAGCGGTTTGGGCAGGGCTTTATTCAGCAAGCGCACCGTGTCCACCAGGAGTTTTAAACCGTGCAGCGCCAAAAAATCCGTCTGGATCGGCACAATCAAAAGGTCAGAGGCCACCAGCGCATTGACCAGCAATATGCCCAGGTGCGGGGGGCAGTCCAGCACCACATAATCATAGTCGGGCAAAATAAGCGCCAGGGCCTCTTTTAGAATCGCGCCTTTACCCGGGCGGTCTTTAAGATCCATTTCCAGATCCGAAAGGCGCACACCGGCCGGGGCCACTTTAAAATTAATATCGTCCTGCTGCGGAGACTGGATGATTTTTGTCCATAACTCGGGCCAGTCTTCCTTGGCGTTTGTGAATATCTCACATACGGAAAGGCGCTGTTCATCGGGGTAGTAGCGCAAATGCACAGAGGCGCAGCAATGCGGGTCAAGATCCATTATCAGTATCCGTTTTCCCATGCGGGAAAGGGCGGAGGATACGGAGATGGCGGTTGTGGTCTTACCCACGCCGCCTTTCTGATTGGCTATTGCTAAAACCTTGGGCGCCATTCTAACTCCATGTCGAGCGTCGATTGCAATTACCCGCGCCGATACATAATGGCGCTGGGGTGGTGTTCCGGTTGAAATGCCCGGCTGATGTTGTGCAAAGATTCTGAGTGTCCGATGATCAAATAACCTCCGGGTAAAAGGTTGTCGTAAAAAGCGGAAATAACGTTTTTCTTCATCACATCGTCGAAGTAAATGATCACGTTGCGACAGAAGATAATGTGCGAAGGGTCAATGCGCCTGATCTGCATGCGGTCGTTGAGGTTAAGCGCCCCAAACTGGATCATGGCTTTGAGTTTGTCATCCACCCGATAGTTTGTGCCTTCCTTGTGGAAGTATTTATCCACCAGCGCCTTGGGGGTGGTGCGCAAGGTATATTCATTATATATCCCGCGCCGCCCGGCGGCGAGCACGGCTTCGGACAGGTCGCTGGCGCTGATTTTAATATCCCAGGCCGCGGCTTCAGTTTTGAGCACTTCATGCAGGATAATGGCGATAGTGTATGGTTCATCGCCAGTGGAACAGCCTGCCGACCAGATGCGCAGCTTCTTTTGCCCCTTGGCCCTGATGTCGGCAATAACAGCGGGCAGCACTTTGGTCTGGAAAACTTCCAGTTGGGGCGGGTTGCGGAAAAAGCTGGTCTCGTTGGTGGTCACCACCTCAAAAAGCCGGGTCAGTTCGGCGCGTTTGTTGGTGTCGTAGCGCAGGTAATGGTAATATTCGCTGAAGTTTTTGAGGCCCAACTCCTTGAGCCGGTTGATCAAGCGGTTTTCAATGAGATATTTTCGGTTGTCGGCAATATAAATGCCGCAATGCTCATAAATAAAATCGCGCAATTGCCGGAATTCTTCGTCGGAAGCCTTGATGCCGGCCAGGCTGGCGGCCACCGGCGTCGCGGCTATAGGGCGTTCTATTTTGGCGGCAACTATGTTTGCGGCCGGCGCGGTTATGGTTCGGCTTGCTGCGGCCGGGG
>CBDTYX010000145.1:0-5481 GCA_965364745.1 uncultured Desulfovibrionaceae bacterium
GCGGTAACAGAGGTGATCACATAAAAAAACGACATATATTCAACTATCCATACTCAGAATAAAATATTATACAGCACTCGCCCGGTTCATACTGCCCACGTATCGAATCAATGTTGCTCCGGGAAACAATAAGACCCCGGCGCTGTTTGTCAGCACCGGAAAGCAAAATAATTCACCCCTTCCGGCGATAAATCGCCTTGTCTCTATTGAGTTGGCGCACGCTTGAGTTTTTATCTAATAGGGGTATACATGGGGCCAACACCAGGAGGCCTTTATGCGCAAAAGGTTTTTATTCCAGTACGCTGCCGCAGGAGTTATTTGCGCGGTTCTGCTCATCTGCCTGGGCTGCAGCCCTGAAAAGCACTTCACGGATACGCTGGAGTTGTCCCCCCGGGCGGACCCCGCCCAGTCGCAGTGGCTGGAGCGTCAGTCCATGCTCTATGCCTCCACGGAACTGCTGAAAGTGGTCTCCGGCAGCAACTTGCAATGGATGGCCCCGGTGACCGACCCCGCCGCCCGCAATCTTTTCAGCCATGCTGACGCCTGGTTGCTTATCTCGCCCTACGAGCTGGTTGCCGAATCCGGCAAAAGAGCTTTTGCCGGGCTCAGCAATGGCGCTCTATGGAAAATTCTCAACCAGCGCGGCATACACGGCATGTATATTAATCCGGCTCTGGTTTCCGGCGAAATTTGGAATAACCCCGGCGAAGAATTCGCCGGCGACGGCGCCGACGCGGTGGGCTTCGCCTTTGCGGATATAGCCGGCAGCGAGCAAGACTACGCTGTATTGCTCGATACCGCCAATAAAAACGGCGGCATCATCGGCATAAACATTATCCCCATGGCCACGGGGCTCGGGCCGGATTTTATTCTGGCCGGACGCAACATGCGCCAGTACCCCGGTCTTTACGCCCTGGTGGAGGTGCCCAAAGATTACTGGAATCTTCTGCCGCCCAATGTCAGCGAATGGCAGGCCACTCCCCTTACCCCCGAACAAATCGCCAAGCTTAGTGAGGCCAACTTCCTGCCGGCGCATCTGCTGCAGGATGATTTGGGCGTGCCCTGCGGCTGGGCCGCCACCGGCGAAGTACGCGGCTTTGACGCCCAGGTCCGGCGATTTGTCTACCGCTACTTCTACGAGCCTGACATGCCGACGCTGAACTGGACCGACCCGAGCAGCGCGGCCCGCCGCGTCGCCTCGGCCAGCATCATCCAGACTGTGGGCAAATGGGGATCGGCCCTCACCGGCACCAGCCTCTTGCCCCTGGCCGGGCTTGTTCCGGGTGCGGGCTACAGCCGCTATTCTCTGGAGCCGGCCCTGACCGCGGCCACGGACATCGGCCAGGAAGTGCGGCGCTACGGCGGCTGGTCCTGGCAGCAGGATCGTCTGCCCCTGGATATGCTGGCCGAATTTCAGAATGAAACCTCCTGTGACTTTATAACCGACACCGTAACCAGCCCCGGCGCGGAACACGCCCTGCTCACCGGCGACGCAAGCTACCTGAAGGCGTCCATCGCCCGTGCCCTGGAACTGGGCATTGATGATTCGCGCCTGGTGCACGTACTGCCCGGCAAAGACGGGGTAATTTATCGCCCCTTGCCGCGCAGTTCAGAGAGCGACGCATTGCTGCCGCCGGCGCCGGAACTCGCCTTGCCGTTTATGGAAAACAGAGTCTTGCCCCTGTCCGGAGCCGGCCTCGCGGCTCTGGCCCTGAACATCACCAAATCCACCGACCTTCAGCCGGAGCAGGTACGAAAAATCACCCGGGGCCACTTGGCGCTTACCTTTTTCCTGGCTATGCAGCCCGGCCTGTTGATGCTGCCGGCGCAAGACCTGGCTGGCACCGTTACCCCGGCCTGGGACGAACGCCTGGCCGGGGCGCACCGCGATTTTATATCCAAAAACGGCGTGGCCCTTTTAGGCTCGGGGCGGCGCATCGCCATTTCAGACGCAGGCATTGTCCAAAACCCCACTTTATATGAACCGCTGGATGCGCAAAACGTTGCCGAAGATTCCTTCCTGGCGCAAGTGGGCGACATTCTGGCTCTGCGCAAAGAATTAAATGTGGCGGCCGGCAAGCTTTACCGCCTGGCCGGCACTGAAACTCCCGGCGTTGTGGCCATCTTCACAGCCCTGCCCGACGGCTCCGACCTCCTGACCCTGGTCAATTTCTCACAAGAAGCTCAATCCGTGCCTATCCAACTGGAAAAAAGCTATGCCCGCGTGGAGGAACTCAAACCCGGCGGCGGATCTTCAGCCTTCAGCACCACCTCCGGCGTTCTGACCATGAAGGCTGAAGCCTGGTCCTGCCGGGTCGTGCGCCTGTTCGGCGGAAAGTAGCATTCAAGAGCAAGTATGAAAAAACGCCCCTTATTTAAAATAAGGGGCGTTTTTTCATTTGACCATGCCTTCGAGAATGCGTTTTTTCTTCCAGCAGCCGCGCTTAAACCGAATGCCGCTGATAATCGCCAGCAATATAATGTACAAGGAAAACACCACCCACAAAGCGGGCAGGCTGGTCGGAAAGAAATGCAATGAAACTATGGAGCCGAGCACCAGGCACAACGCGCCGAAGGCTATGCTGAACATCACAAACCAGACGTCGCCCGCGCCTTTAAGGCAACCGTAGTAAACGAGAGTAAAGGCGTCGGCAATATAGTATACAGCCAGAAAATACAAAACCACCTGGCCTTCCGCCCTGATGCGGACAAATTCCTCCATGGGCATGCCGCCGGGACGGAATAAATCCATAAACGCACCGGGAACGGCCACAAATAAAAAGGCCATGCACCCCATATACATAACAGCCAAGTGCAGGGCGCTGCCCGTAACCCGCGCGGCCGCAACCGCATCTTTACGGCCCATGGCCTGCCCCACCAAAGAGCTGGTGGCCACATGCAAGCCGAGACAAGGCAAAAAGCCCAACGAGCTTATGGAGCTGATAATATTGCTCACAGCCAACTGCGTGGCGCCCAAACTTCCCACCATAAAAATAAACAACGTGTAGCCCACAAACTCCAGAAAATATTCAATGCCCCCGGCAATGCCGTAGCGTAAAATGCGCAGCAGCATGGGCACGTCAAGCCCCCGGGAACTCCAGACTTTATATCTGGCCTCGTATTTGGGGCGAAAAACCAGCAAACCCATAATCAGGCCGCCGGTTACCCAGCCGAGCACTGTAGCCAGGGCCGCCCCGGCAATGCCCATTTCCGGAAAGCCGAATTTCCCGAAAATCAAAATATAGTCCATAGGAATATTCACCAGGGCCGCAACGATATTGGCGACCATAACCGGCCTCGTCTGCCCCCGCCCGGAAAAAAAACAGCTCAAACTGGCTGTAACCAGAGGAAACCCGCCGCCAAGGCACAAAATGCGAAAGTACTCCACTTCCATGACCTGAAGGCGGGATTCGTGCCCGGCCAGGGCAAATAGGCCCTTTGAAAAAAAGGATATGGCGATAAAAATAAGCGCGCCGGTGAAGCTGATCAGCAAAGACTGCCATAGAACTTTGCCGACCTTTTCCGGCAATTGCGCGCCGACAAACTGAGCAATGAACACTCCGGCGTATTCGGCTACGCCCATAAGTGAAAGCAGAATAACCAAAAACGGCATGCCCGCCGGCACTGCTGCGGCAATGGCATCCAAAGAATAGTGGCTTAAAAACAGACGGTCGGTAAACTGCATGATGGTGGAAGAGGCCATGCTGGCCACCAGCGGCAAACCTATTTTGCACACCACCTTATACCCGCCGGGTTCATTCCAGCGTTTTGCGATATTGCCCGTCACGGAAAACAAACTCATACATCCCTGCGACTTCATGCATATTTTTTGAACAAAGCAACTTTAAACTAATCATTCACAGCTATTCAGCAACACGCTCAGTTAAGCGCTTTCGCGCCTTACCCGGAAAAAATCGAACCCGCGGCAATAATAGCTTTTCTTTTACACAGCCTTGGCCTAAGCTAAATTGTTCATTCACAACTCGTAATTTGTCAGTATAGCCCGACAAGTGATAAACAGCTAGTGTCTGCTTTAAAATTTAATAAAAACAGGCCCGGCTTTCCACTAAATTATCAACACGGTACAGGGAGACGCCATGCGGGACAATCCACCTGATCAGCCCACCCCGAAGCAGGAACCAAACGAAGAGCAAACCAGGCAACAGGAAGAACAATCGTCGCCGTTGTCGCCGCAAGAACGCGAAGCTCCCGCCGCCGCATCTGACGCGCCGGAGCCCCCTGCGCCCGAGCAGCAAGATATTTCGCAAAATCCGGATCCTGATGCCGATTTGCCGCCGGATCCAAAAATTCTGCGCCCTGAAGCACCTGAAAAAAGCGACTCCCGCACTTTCGAATCTGAAGCGGCCGTGGAGGCTGAAGCGCCTTTATCCATGCAGTCCAAGGCTGCACAAGCGCAGCCTGAATCCACAGCGACCCAAGACGGCGCGAGCGATGCCGCCCGTAAATTCGAATTTGAAACCGAGCTGAACCAGGCCGCCCCAGAAGAGCCGGAACAAAAGGAGCAGAAGCAAGAGGCCACGGAGCAAAAAGCGGAATCCGAGCAGACGCCTGAAGACGGCCCGGCCCCATCCAAGATGTTCAGCGCCTTAAGCTGGATTACGCCGCTTGTGCTGGTTTTGCTGGCGGCATTGTTTTTTGCGCCTCTGGCCTACCACAGCAAAATTACAGGCATCGCCCCACAAGCCGATACCTCCTCTCGCCTTGCCGCGGCTGTTGAAACGGCCAAGGAAGGCGATCTCGGCTCATGGTTTGTACCCCAAATCGCCGGTCGGCCGGCGCCGGAAGTGCCCCCTGCGCAGCTATGGTGGCACGCGGCCGCCGACGCGGCCGCCAAGGCGCTCAACACCCTGGCCGGGCCCTGGCTGGCCGGATGGCTTGAGCCGTTTATGCTGGCCTGGCTGTTTCTCATGGCCACAGCTTGCTTGGGCTGGACCGATTCACGCTTTAAGCGTAAAGCAGCCCTGGCCGCCGGTTTCGCCGTTTTTTGCAGCCGACCGTTTATCGGCGCGGCCTGGTTCGCGCCCGAGGCGCTGCTTGCCCCGACCTTAAGCGTTATGGCCGCGGCTTGCCTGTTGCGAGGGCTGAAAAAAAACGAATTCAGCATGGCTGTATTTGTGGGGTGCGGGCTTGTGGCCCTGACGGCTTTGGCCGGCGGCATCATTCCGGCGGCGCTGCCCTTGGCCGCAGTTTTGCTGACCATTCTCGGCACGCTTAATTTCCGACGTATGGGCGAGTGGGATCTGGTCTTCGGCCTGGGAGTGACCGTGCTCGTATTGGGAAGCTGGCTTACGGGCGGACTGCTCTTCGCGGGCTCAAGCGCCTTGCGCGCTTACCTGACCGAAGCGCCGCTGCTGCTCTTCGGCGGGACAGGACCACTGCCAGAACCGGCTCCGGGCGGTTCAGCATGCCTGGCGATAACCGCGCTGCTGCCCTGGTTGGCCTTGCCCGCGCTTATGCCCG
>CBDTYX010000146.1:0-5461 GCA_965364745.1 uncultured Desulfovibrionaceae bacterium
CTGTTCATGTTCTTGTGGCGCAAGCGGGTGTCGCTTACCGACCGCTTGTCCGTGGGTCGGGCCCTCATGCATGACCCGTCCTTTGACCTTGGCCGGTTTATGCTCATTCTGCTGGCCGTAACCTTATCCCTGGAAACCCTCGGCTTCATCGCCATCCTGCTTTCCGCCCCGGAATTGCCTTTCTTCTCGGCCCTGTTTCTGGCGGTGTCCAGCTTCTGCAATGCCGGCTTTGCCCTGTTGCCCGACAACCTCATGTCTTACCGCACCAATGTGGGCATCAACCTGGCCGTTTGCGGACTGATCACTTTCGGCGGCATCGGCTTTGCGGTTATTGAGGACCTTCTGTGGCTCATCCGCTGCAAATTTTTAGGCATAAAATACCGCCTCTCGCTGGCCAGCCGGGTAATTATCAGCGTATCAGCCCTGCTCACCTTTGGCGGCGCCGCGGTTGTCTTCTGCCTGGAAAGCCTGGCCGGACACGACTACGGCGGCATGAAGGCCAACATCCTCTCGGCCCTGTTCCAGTCTGTAACCTGCCGCACCGCCGGATTCAACACCGTGCCCATAGCGCATATGAGCACGGTGGCCCTGGTGTTCATGATTTTGCTCATGTTCATCGGCGGCTCGCCCGGCTCCTGCGCCGGCGGCATAAAAACCACCACCGCGCGAGTGCTGGCCTCATTCATCAAAAACCGCTTTCTCTACCGACACCAGGTATCTCTGGGCCAGCGGGCCGCGAACCTCGCCACCTTGAACAACGCCATTACCCTGTTCATTTTTGCCTTGCTCACGGTGGTCACAGCGGTATTCATCCTGCTGATCACCGAAAGCAGCACGCCCGACGCGGATATGAACCACCAGCTGTTTTTAAATGTGCTGTTTGAGGTCACTTCGGCCTTCGGCACTGTGGGCCTGACCATGGATTTTACCCCCACATTGACCAGCATAGGCAAATGCGTGATTATCTGCGCCATGTTCATCGGCCGGGTGGGGCCTTTGTGGGTGCTGTCCGCCCTGCACCAGTGGCAACGCGATACGGCTTACGATTTGCCCGAAGTGGACCTGCCCATTGGTTAAGTTGTAAAGCAATTTTTAGTAAACAGGCATGATTAGAACATTTCACACTTGAAATAATATATTTTTGGTAAATGATCTGGCGATATGCAGCAAAGCGTAATGCCGTCCGCAACAAAGGCGTAGGCGACAACTTGCTTTCGCCGTTAAGCGCCTCAAGCGCTAAATGCTATAAGGCACATGGGAGATAAGTCATGGCTGAAGAAAAACTGGACGTAGGCGTCATTGGCCTTGGCAAATTCGGTCTGGAGTTGGCCCTGACTTTAAGCAGCCTGGGGCATAACGTGGTGGGGCTTGATGCCCATGAGGAACGCGTGCGCATGGCCCAGGACGACCTGGCCACGGTTTACCGCGGCAATGCCACGGACATTACCGTGCTGCGCCAACTGCGCTTTGAGGATCTTGATCCGGTCATCGTCAGCGTGGGCGATTCCATGGAGGATTCCCTGCTCATCGTCCTGGCCCTGCAAGAGCTGAACGTGCGCAATATCCACGTTAAAGCCAACAGCCTGGAGTATCAAAAAATCCTGAACCGCCTGGGCGTGAACCATGTGATTATGCCCCAGCACGAAATCGCCGTGCAGTTCGCCCACCGCCTGGGCACCCCCGGCATGCTGGACGTGCTGCCTCTGGGCGAGGGCGTGCTCGTGCGCGAACTCACTGTGGAAGCCTGGGACGGCAAGTCGCTCAACGACCTCTCCCTGCCCACTAAATATCGGGTCATTGTTCTGGCCTTGCGCGGCAAAGGAGCGCAGCATTATCACTTTGTGCCCGCGCCGGATCAGCCTCTGTCCGCCGGCGACCGCATGGTGGTGCTGGGGCAGATCGAACATGTGCTCAAACTCAACCCTTAAGCCCCTGACTTTGCCATGCGCACGCTGATCATCAACTTAACCCGCTTTGGCGATTTGCTGCAGCCCCAGCCGGTATTGGCGGGGCTAGCCGCCAAAGGCGCCAGGCCGGGGCTAGCCTGCTTGTCGCATTTTTCCGCCGCCGCGGAACTTTTGCGCCATGTGGATTACGTTACGGCTTTTCCCGATGCGGACCTTTTGCGCGACCTTGACGCGCATTGGGGCAAATCCCTGTCACGCCTGGAAGCCTGGCGCGACGAGGTGCGGCACGATTTTGATCCGAACTGCATTGTCAATCTCACCGCCACCTTAAGCTCGCGCCTGCTGGCCCGCCTGCTCACCCCGGAAAACGGCGAACTCGTCGGCTTCGGCGTGGATAATTTCGGCTTCGGGCAAAACGACCAGCCCTGGACGGCGTTTTTACAGGCCTCCACGCGCAAACGCGGTTGCAGCCCTTACAACCTGGCCGATGTTTTTCGCAAAGTGGCCGCCGTGGATCACATCACGCCGGAATATAAGCTCAATGCGCCCGGCGCTGAAACGCGCGCTGAAGTCCGCGCTGTTTTAGATGAAGCCCTGGCCTCCTTGACCGGCATCAACGCCGAAAGCCCCTGCCGCGGCCTGGTGGCGTTCCAATTGGGCGCCAGTGATGATCGCCGCCGCTGGCCCACAGCCCATTTCGCCCGTCTGGGAGCGATTTTATGGCAAAAATGCGGCTATGTTCCGTTGCTGCTCGGGGCCAAATCCGAACGCCACCTGGCCGAACGCTTTGCGCAAAACGCGAAAGGCCCCTTCATTGACCTCATCGGCGGCACAAACCTGCCTGGTCTCGCCGCCGCGCTTCTGGAAAGCAAACTTCTGGTCACCAACGACACCGGCACCATGCACCTGGCCGCCGGGCTCAATGTGCCCGTGCTGGCCATTTTCCTCGCCACGGCCCAACCCTGGGACACCGGACCCTATCAGGAAAATATGTGCTGCCTTGAGCCGGACCTGCCCTGCCACCCCTGCCCCTTTGACGGCAAATGCGATTTTGAGCATAAATGCCGGCAACATATCACCCCCGAAGCCGTTTTCAGCCTAGCCGCCCGCCGCCTGGAACGCGGCGAATGGGCCTGGACCGAAAAAACAAGCCCGGCCCGCATCTGGCTGACCATGCGCAACCCCAAAGAGCAGGACCCGGCCCAGTTTTTAGATCTCAAATCCCTGTCCGGGCACGAGGGAGAAGACCGCACTAAGTGGCTGCGCCTGCAGCGTCTGCTTATAGGTCAATTTCTTGACCAGGGGCATGAGCTGACCGGCGCGCCTGTGGCCGCCGGCGCGGCAAACTTTCGCCTCAGCCCGGAATTGCGGGATGCGCTAGCTTCGGAAACTGCCGCCGCCGTCGGCTTGCTGCACCTTTTGCAGGAGCAGGGACGGACGCTTTTGCAAAGGCCCCTGCCGCCTCTGAAAAATAAATTCCTCGGCACCTGGCAGCGCTTGCAGACCCTGTGGGATACCAGCAATTACTTTAATATGCTCGGCTTTTTATGGCTATGTGAAACCCAAACCCTGGGCGACGACTTCAAAGCCGTGCTGGCTCTGGCCGGACAATATCGAACCCTGCTGGAAACCTGGCGCGAGCTGCTCGTCGAGTCGGCTTAACTTTATATCCTAAACGCCGCTCCCTTCCCGAAAACCTTGCCCCCCTTACCCGCCCTTTCGACGGCAAAGTCTGCCGCCTCTGTTGGCATTATTATTGCTAAGCATTTGGCGAATGCTAACTTTCCCCCACAACATGGGGATGAGGAGGATAAAATGATTATTATTGATGGCCGTCCTATGGACATGAACATGGCTGCTTTTTCCAATCTGGAAGAAATTCTGGTCCAGGTGATCAAGGACGATTACCTGGAAAAGCGCGTGGTCACCGATGTTCTGCTCAACAAAGAACCTTTTAACGAAATTTACCCCCACCAGGCCGAGGACATTGAGGTTTCTGAAATCGACTCTCTGGAAATCCAGACCGTGCCCCTGAACGAAATGGCCGGCAACGTGGCTGAAGAGCTGCATAAAGTCATTAACATCATGGGCGAAGGCGCCCGCCAAATCGCTCAGCTGTTCCGTCAGGCCGACGACGCCGAAGCTCTGGAAATGCTCCAGGATCTTCTGGAAGTGACCCGCGAATTTCTGGGCATGGTCGGCCTCCTGCGCTATGAATACACCACCCCCGGCACCGACAGCATCAGCGACCGCATCGAAGTCATTTCCAGCCTGCTCGGCGAAATGATCGAAGTGCTGGAAAATGAAGACTGGATCCTCTTGGCCGACCTGCTGGAATATGAATTCCTGCCCACGGTCAAAGATTGGAGCGGCGTGATCAACAATCTGCAGAAGGTCATCCCGCAATAGCTTTCTCGGTTACAAGCAAAGGAGTCGGCCATGCACCCATGCATAGAATTGCTTGAGCAGGCGCTGAATATCGGCGAAATGGAGCTTGAATGCCTTGCCGCCGGCCAGGTGGAAGAGGTGGAAGCGCTCTCGGGAAAACGCTTCAGCCTTTTGGATGAAGCCTGGGAGTGTCAGTCTCCTGACTGTTTGGATGAATTCAGGGAAAAGTTTCTGCAAATGCAAGCTCTGCAAAGCAGACTCAGCGACGAAGCCGTTCACCTGCATGCCATCCTGCGCGACGAACTGAACAAAACCCGCCGGGAAAGCGTTCGGCAACACGGCTACCAGCAGACTTCCGATACAAGTCTGCACAATCAGGTGCCCATGCTCATGAGCCGCATGGGGTAGACTCAAATAATCATTATTTGCACACGGAATTGTGAAAAACGGCGGATTTCCTGAGGAAGTCCGCCGTTTTTAACGCAAAGATTTAAGCCCTAAGCTGCTCAGCTGAATAAAAACGCCTTATACGCCTCGTGCGCGGCGTACACATCGGCCACGGAAACCAGTTCCATGGGGCTGTGCATGGCCAGCACCGGCGGGCCGAAGTCGATAATGTCCATGCCGTAATTGGCCAGATACATGGCCACGGTGCCGCCGCCGCCCATATCCACCTTGCCCAGTTCAGCCAGCTGCCAGGGCACATTGGCCTTGTTTAAGAGGCCGCGCAACCAGCCCACATAATCCGGGTGGGCGTCATTGGCCTCATATTTGCCCCGGCTGCCCGTAAATTTGGAAAAAGTGGGGCCATAACCCAGCCAGGAAGCATTGAGTTTTTCGTGCAGCTCCTGGTAATCGGGGTCCATACCGCCATGCACGTCTGCGGAAAGGGCTTTGCCCGCCTGCATGGCCCGGCGCAAGGGGGTTTTCGGCTCCCAGGCCGCCAGGCAGTCTTCCAGGCAATACTCGAAAAATCGCGCCTTGGCCCCGGTGGAGCCTTCCGAGCCCACTTCCTCTTTGTCCCAAAACACCAAAAACTGGGTGTGCGCCGGAAGAACGCCTTTCTTGGCCCCGGCCAGAAACGCTTTCAGGGCCAGAAACACGCAGACCCGGTCATCGTGGCCGTAGCCGCCCATGAGCGCCTCATCCAGCCCCACATAGCGGGC
>CBDTYX010000147.1:0-5460 GCA_965364745.1 uncultured Desulfovibrionaceae bacterium
CTTGCGGGCGTCTGCTGCGCATCCGCCAGAGCATTTCAAGTGTGAAATGCTCTAGGAGCTGAGCCCTTAATGGTTTTCCCTCCCCGGCGCGTTACTCGGTAACTTGCGGGCGCTCGCCTGTGGCGGCGGCGTCCCACCATTTGTTGAAGTTATAGGTGAGACCGGCCGGGGCCGGCTTAATGCCCCGGATGCGCTTATTCACAATGGTCAAAGCCTGCGGAACATACAGGAAGCAGTACGGCTGTTCCGCGTGCAGAATTTCCTGAAAACGGTCATACAGCACTTTGCGCTCGGCCTGATCCAAAGTGGAGCGGGCCTCGTCCAAAAGTTTATCCACTTCAGGGTTGCTGAAGCCGGTGAAGTTCAGACCGCCGTTGCCGACCTTTGAAGAATGCCAAACATCATAAAGATCCGGATCCTGCAAAATATTCCAGCCTAAAATCAAAGCATCAAAGTTGCCGGTATGCACAAATTCCTTGATAAACGCCGCCCATTCCACGGTCCGAATCTGCACTTTAATGCCGATGACGGCCAACTGCTGCTGGATGATAGTCGCGGTTTTAATGCGCTGCTCGTTGCCCTGGTTGGTCAAAATAGTGAATTCAAACGGCTTGCCGTCTTTATCGAGAATGCCGTCATTATCGCTGTCCGCAAAACCGGCTTCCGCCAGCATAGCCTTGGCGGTATCCGGAGAAAACGGGTAATCCTTGATTTTGTCGTTGTATACCCAAGTGCCGGGCTTGTAGGGACCGATGGTAGGCATGCCCTCACCCAAAAGCACGCCTTTAACGATGCTTTCTTTGTCTATGGCGTGCGCGAGCGCCACCCGCACGCGCCGGTCGGCGAAAAACGGGTGTTTCAAGTTATAGCCGAGATAAGTGTAGCCGAAGGACAGATATTTATATTTGGCCCAATCCGTATCCCAAGCGCCTCCCGAGGTTTGGCGGGTGTATTGCTGCGGGCTTAAGCCCAGCATATCCAGGTTGCCAGCTTTAAGCTCCAGAAAACTGGTGGCCATGTCCGGAATGACGCGATAGACCACTCTCCGGATATAAGGCGAGCCTTCAAAATAGCGGGGGTTGGCCTCAAAAACCAGACGGGAGCCGGCTTCCCACTCTTTAAGCACATAAGGCCCGGCGCTCAGCGGTTTGCGGTTTAAAGGCGAGGCCAGAAGATCCGCGCCGTGCACCCCGGCCAGCAGATGCGCAGGCAGAATATCCTGCATCCAGGTCATGAGCGCCCGCGCAAAAGGCTTTTCATATTCCACTTCAAAAGAATATTTGCCGGTGACCCGGAAATCTTTGACGGCCAGAAAATCTTCAGCGTAGGCTGTGGGCGTGGCTTTATCAATCATGAGCTTGTAGGTAAACTCCACATCGGCGGCAGTAAGCTCCACCCCATCTTCCCAAAGAATGCCTTTGCGCAGGGTAAAACGCAACAACCGGCCATCATCCAGCACTTCATAGGATTCCGCGGCCCAGGGCTCTATTTCCAAATCTTTGTTGTAACGCAGGCAACCCACATAAAAATAAGCGGCCACATCATGAGACGGCGCGTCGGTGGTTAACACGGAAATAAGCCCTGAAGGCTCACCAATGCTGGCCATGATAATCTGTCCGCCGTAGCGGTTGGGCCGGTCCGCGGACAAGTCTCCGGCCGGGGCTGTGCTGGTTGCGGAAGAATTTTTGCCGGCATCGGTCCCGGCCGTCTCTTTGTCCGACCCGGAATCACAGGCGCATAACCCTGCGCCCATAAGCCAAAGCGCGACGATCAAGACCTTATTATTGATCAAAAATTTCTTCCAAAAGTACCTGAGCATGACTTCCATCTCCCTTCAACGCCGCACTTGATGTGAAATAATTGTTTTGCATAAGCGGGTGGACTTTTTTTCAAAAACACATATACCAGGAATAGCACAGCCTGCAACACTGTAAAGGGCATTTCCCCGGCTATGAAAAACGGATGGCAGTCTGGCCGCGGAAACACAAGCCCCCCTTACATTCTCCGTTTACGCCTGCCCGACCTTAAGCTAAACATTCTGCCGGATATGCTTGAAAAGATTGAAGGCATTTTCATTTTTTGCTAATATAAAAAGATATTTTACAATTTCTGCATTTTTGGTGACCAAGTTCATGACCACTTTTGAAGAAACCGCGGCGCAAGGCATAATCGAAAAATTCCTGCGAACCTCCCTGCCTGAATATCTTCTGGCCGGAGCCTCCTCTTTGCTTGAATCAGGCGGGGTAATGAAAATACGCCTGAACAAGCTTCAGGACCGCTGGGAGATTGAAGGCACAGTTCAGGGCGATGACCTTGAGGTGTACAGCTCCACCATCACCCTGCACATGGATGAACGCCGCGCCGACTACCTGTGCAACTGCATGGATTGTTTTTCCGGGGCCTGCATGCACGTGGGCGCTGTGGCCCTGAAATTTCTGGCCTCATTAAACATTGAAAAAGACGAGCCCCAGGCGCCACCTCCGCCCAAAAACGAATGGAGGGAGACCTTTCGCGCTTTTCTGGATACGGAAATCGAGCCGGAAGTAGGCCGCCATCATCTGATTTTTCGATTCTACCCGGAACCCGACCGTCTGCAAGTAGCTTTTTTCCGGGCCAGGCAAAATAAATCCGGCCTGTCCACCGTTCACTCTGAAGTTACTTTAGCGCAACTTGCCGCCAATCCGGACTGGTGCGAATTCTCTCCGGAGCTGCCCAAAGTGGCCGCGCAAATCATGAACTACCTTGATTATTCCGAACACCGCGTTCCTTTGCCGCACGGGTTTTTGAGCTGGTTCTTCTGGGCTGTCCGCAACGAACATTATCTGTTCATCGGCGATGCGGATATCCCCTGCCTTATCCGCAACACTCCGTTTTATATTCGCATGAAACCGGAGTTGGACGATCAGGGGCTGAACTTTGACATCCAGGTGCAGGGCGAGGGCAAGCCGCCATACTCTCTGGTGGGCAAGGAAGTTTACTTTTACGGACATTTGCCCATCTGGCTGTACCGCAGCAATGCATTTTACCCGGTAACCACACAGCTGCCTTCACAACTTATCCGGGCCATTTCCAAAAACCCGCCCCGTATTCCCCAGGCTGAACTTTCCGAATTTCTGGATCGCATCTGGCCGCAATTGCCTTCCTCGGCCTTAAATGAACAGGAAAGCTTCCTGGAACAGATCAAGCCTCTTTTCGTCAGCGCCAAATACAACCCCAAATTGTTCCTCAATGAAGAAGGCAGCCTGCTGACTCTCGAGATTGAAAACACTTACGAAACCGAACACGGCGAATTTGCCCTGCCTGGACCTGACCCGGATCTGCAGACCGGCAGCGCCCATTTTGAGGACAATACTTTCTTGATCCGCCGCGAACCGGAAGCGGAACTGGGCCTGATCAACCGCCTGCTGTCCATGAATTTCCACCCGCGTAACCCGCGAACCTGGTTTATGGACACCGAGGAAGCCATTGACTTCCTGCTGGACCACTACCCCAAGCTGGTGGAAGACTACCGCGTTTTCGGCGAAACCGCCCTGTCGCGCTATAAAGTGCGCCTTACCGCGCCGGTGATCACCGCTGAAGTGGAAAGCAAAAAAGACGACGATTCCTGGTTCGAGTTCAATCTATCCGTGGAATACAACGGTCAATCCGTGCCGCTGGAAAAGCTCTGGAAGGCCTGGACACAGGGCAAACGCTATGTGCAGCTTAAAGACGGCTCTTACGCGAGCCTGCCGGAGGCCTGGCTGAAAAACATCGGCCACAAGCTGCGCACTCTGGGCCTTGATCCGGACAAGCCGCCCAAGCAGCAATTCCAAAAATATGAAGCCGCCACCCTGGATAAAATTCTGGATGACATCCCGGTGGTGCGCACCGACTCTTTCTGGGATTCTCTGCGGGAAAAGCTGCATTCATTTAATGAAATAAAACTGCTTAACCCGCCCAAAGACCTCAATGCCGAGTTGCGCTCTTATCAGGTCCAAGGTTTAAGCTACTTAAACTTCCTGCATGAATATAATTTCGGCGGCATCCTGGCCGATGAAATGGGCCTGGGCAAAACAGTGCAGACACTGGCTTTTCTGCAATACCGCAAAGAAAAGACCCGCCCCGGCCCCAGCCTCATTGTGGTGCCCACTTCTGTTTTGCCCAACTGGGACCATGAAGCGGCCAAATTCGTGCCCAACTTGAAAAGATTGATCATTTACGGCACCAAGCGCGACGATATGTTCGCCAAAATCGCCGATGCGGATATCGTCATCACCACTTACGCCCTGCTGCGCCGGGACATGGAAGAGCTGTGCAAATATGAATTCAGCACCTTGATTTTGGACGAAGCCCAGAATATCAAAAACCCCAACACCATCACCGCCCGCTCCGTGCGACAGATCAAGGCTGATCTGCGCGTCTGTCTGTCGGGCACGCCCATTGAAAACAACCTGCTGGAATTGTGGTCCTTGTTTGAATTTCTCATGCCCGGCTTTTTGGGCTCGCAGCACGCCTTCCAGCGCGGCATCGTCAAGCCCATCAAAGATGGAGACTCCGAAACCCTGGACTACCTGCGTTCCAGAGTGCGGCCGTTTATTTTGCGCCGCACCAAATCGGAAGTGGCCAAAGACCTGCCTCCCAAGGTGGAAACCGTGCAGTATTGCGCGCTTACCGATGAACAGGCCGAACTTTACTCTGCCCTAACTAAACGCTTGCGCGAGCAGGTTTTGAATGACGTGGATCAGAAAGGCATTGCCAAGAGCCAAATTTCCATTTTGGACGCCTTGCTTAAATTACGTCAAATATGCTGCCACCCGCGCCTTTTGAAGCTGGAAATGCCCGGCTTCTCCACCAACCTGCCTTCAGGCAAATTTGACGCTTTCAAAGACATCGTGGTGGACATTGTGGAGGAAGGCAACAAAGTGCTGGTCTTCTCGCAGTTTGTGCAGATGCTGCAAATCATCCGCTCCTGGCTGCAGCTGAGTGAAATTCCCTGCTGCTATCTGGACGGCTCGGTCAAAGACCGCCACAGCGAAGTGGAACGTTTCAACAACGATCCCAACATCCCGGTCTTCCTCATTTCGCTTAAAGCCGGCGGCACGGGCATCAACTTGACTTCAGCCAACTACGTCATCCACTACGATCCCTGGTGGAACCCGGCCGTGGAGAACCAGGCCACGGACCGCGCCCACCGTATCGGACAGGTCAACACCGTGTTCTCTTATAAGATGATTTGCCAGAACACCGTGGAAGAAAAAATCCTCAAGCTGCAGAGCCTGAAAAAGGATGTGGCCGACGCCATCATTCCCGGCCATGATTCTTTGAAGAATCTGACCCGCGAAGATCTGGAAATGCTGTTTGAAATTTAGACCGAACAGGTCGAAGCATTTAACTGCTTGAAATATAGCTAAATAGCCAATTAGGGTTCAGGAGGGAAGGAGGTCTGGAGGAAGGGAACCTCAAGGGGCTTAGCTCCTTGGG
>CBDTYX010000148.1:0-5405 GCA_965364745.1 uncultured Desulfovibrionaceae bacterium
CCAGTAGCTCAGTCGGATAGAGCATCTGCCTTCTAAGCAGACGGCCAGGGGTTCGATTCCTCTCTGGCGCGCCAATTATAAGAGACACAAGGCGACTCGTTAAGACTAAACAAGACGGGTCGCTTTATTATTTCCCGGCCAACGGATCTTCCCGGCTGTAAAAGCCGCCGCCCAAGGCCATGGTCAGGTCCACGCCGGCAAAGATGCGTTTGCTGCGCAAATCAAGCAGCAAAGCTTCCTCCACGATTAGGGGCAAACGAGCCGCCAGGGCGGAAACCCGGTCGATGAGCCCGGTGCCGTAATGGGCGGCCGCGCTTTCGGCCGCGTAATTCATGGATGACAGGCGAATTTTCTGCAACTCGATTTCTTTTTCCAGCCGGGTCAATTCCCAGCCCGCCTTGGCCACCTCGAACACGGCGTTGACCACGGCCTGGTTGTACTCTTCAATAATCAGATTGCTTTCCGCCCTGGTCGCGGCCAAATTGGCGTTGAGCCGCCCGCTGTCGAAAATGGGCAGAGTCAGGCCGGGGATAAAGTCAAACTGCTGGCTGCCCTTTTGCAGCAAATCTTCAAGATGCAAGGCGTCCAGGCCGAAAAAGACCTTGATGTCAAAGTTTGGGTAAAAAGCGGCTTTAGCCGCGTCAACGCCGCGTAAGGAGGCCTGGATATACCAGCGCGCGGCCTGCAGGTCGGCCCGATGCGCCAAAAGATCGTAACCCAGGCTTTGCGGCAGGGCGGCCGGCACATCCGGCAGCGGCGCGGGCATTATTTCCGGCAAAGGCTGCGTAAGGCCGATCAACGCCCGCAGCATTTCCAAAGACGTGTTGATCGCCGCGTCTGTGCCCGCGATTTGCTTTTCCAGTTCAGCCTTCTGGGCCACGGCCAGCTCGGACAGCGTGCGCGGCTCAAGGCCGCGGCTGTGGCGGGCGGCATGGGCGGCCGCCACTTCTCGGCTGATGCCGAGGGCTTCTTTTTGCAGCTCAAGAACGGCATACAGGGCTTGCAGGCCGTAATAGGCCCGGGTAACTGCCGCGGCCAGCACCAGACGGGCTTGCGCTTCTTCGGCCATGGCGGCGTTGGCCATGCCTATGGCCGCGTCCACCTTGGCCCGCTCCAAACCCCAGAAGTCAAAAGTATAAGAACCTATGAGGCCCATGGTGCCGGTGGTGTACCAGGGTCCGGTCAACCCCAGGGCGGGGATATTTTCGGCGAAAATGCCCAAAAAACCGGCGTCGGAAAGGTGCTGGCGGTTGATGTTCGCCATACCGCCGATAACCGGGCCGGTCTCGGCGCCGGCCAGGCGGGCCCTCGCTTCAGCCGCTTCCACCCGCGCCCGGGCTGCAGCCATACCCGGAGAATTTTGCAGGGCAAGACTGACCAAACTGTTTAATTGCTCATCATTATAGCTGCGCCACCAGCCGGCCGCTGGCCAGGCGGTCTCCTCAAAAGACAAAACCCGCGCCAATTGGATTTTAGCTTCGTCAACCTCGGCGGCCTGCGGACTGTCCTTGCGCAAAGCCAAAGCGCAGCCGCCGCTCGCCGCCGCAAAAATAAGCAAAAGCGCAAAAAGCAAAAGCGATCTGATCGACAAAGTGATGTTCATGACCTTCCTTGCAGTCTTTTTCATTGGGCGGACTTTCCAAAGTCAAAGATAATGCCCTGAAATTATTTTAGCAATTCCAGGCTCAGGCGTAACTCTCATCAGCGAGAACCGCGGCTTCCGGCTCCTGCAAAAGCTCGGCCGGATCCAGCATTTCCAGCAGTTCCTGAACCAGGCAGGCCTCGCGTTTAAAATCGTCGCCACCGGAGCCCTCGGCGGAATATTTGCTCGTCCTCTGCCGCGCATCCGCCCTCGCGCGATCCAAAAAGGCGGCCAAGTCCGGCGGAAGGCGCAAAACTTCAACCTGCCCGGGGCCGATCTCTTTAAGCCGCTCCGGATCTTCCAACCATTGCGCGTATATCTCCAGCCGATGGGCCGCATAAGCAAAAAATTCATCCCCCAAGCGCAGTTCTTCCACAGACAAATGACCAAAACGCACCCGATAAATATGCAAAGTCTGTAAGCGGTTAAGAGCAAACAGAGCCTCCTGGGCTCGCGTAATCCATCGGCTGTCGGCCAGGTTCAGTTTAAGGCCCCCATAGCTCCAGTCCGGCTCCAGAATCACCCTGCTTTGCATCTCACGACATGCGCCCAACAAAGCGCAACCTTGTTCAAGGGCCGTCCGGGCTTTTACGGTCCCTCCATCCCCCTGGTCGGCGCCCGCAGCAGCCAGATCGGCCAGTCCGCGCAAAAGTTCGGCCATAGTTTTGCGCAGGCTCACGGTTCCTTTTTCCGGCCAAATCAGCATGCTGACCATAGTGTACACGCTGACGCCCACTAGTACGCCGACAAGTCTGTCGCGCACTTCAGTCAGCCCTATATTGGGGCCATACTGCTCGAACAGGGCCAAAGCAAAAGCAAAGGCAATCTGCATGCCTGCATAATTGCTGCGGGCGGATCCGGCATTGATCCAGCCGGCCAGCAGCATCACCGGCAGGCTCAAAGCCATGAAGCCCACTATGCTGTCCAGATGCGGAATAACAAAGACAATAGCCAACAAGGTAATCAGGCTGCCCACGCCGCACCCCGCTATGCGCAGAATGCCCTTTTGCCGGACTTCGCCGAGGCTGGGCAGCGCCAGAATAATGCAGGTGAGCATACAGGTATGGATGCCGTCCCACTGCACTGCGGTGTAAAAAAAGTAGCACAACATGGTGGACAGGGTGGTCTTGAACGCGAACTGCGCATACGCCGGGTTGCTGAAAGCATCGGGCGCAAGTAAAGAAGATTTTTCTTTGGGAACTTCCATAAGGGCCACTTCTGAATCGCGATCCTGATCCTGCAACAAAGACATGATTTCATGCAGCTCCGCGGCCAGGGAAGCGGGCGTAGCCGCCAGGCCGCGCGCCGCTTTTTCAGCGTCAATGGGCTGCTTCAAATGAAACGGCAGCTTTTTCTCAACACTTTCACGCAAGGCCAGGCATTCACCGCGCAAAAGGCCCAGGAGCCAGGCCGCAGACTGCGACATCTCCATAGGCGCCAGGCGGGAAATATTGGCCGCGGCCATATGCAAGCGCGAAAAATTATTGATGGTCAGAAGCAATCGAACTTTCTCCGTGCGAAAACGCTTATCCATGAGCGTGGAAAACTTAAGCGTCTGTTGCAAAACGGTTATCCCCCGCTCCAGTTCCTGTTGCGGAATCTCTCGCGCCGGCAGGCCTGACAGCCGGGCTTCGAATTGCTCCACCGCCGCATTCGCCTGCCGGATAAGCTCTGCGTACAATTGTTTGCGCGGGTCCGCCGGGCGCACCAGAAAATTGACCGCCACCGTCACCCCCACGGAATAAAAATCCACCGCCAGAGCCCACAAAGTGGCGCGCACGATAAGTTCAGGAAAAGGCAGCATCGCATAAACGCTTTGGGAAAGCACCACGCACAGGGCCACCATATAGCCCATGGCCCCCACCACAGGGCTGATGCGGAAGAAGTACATGCCGATAAACACCAACACGCAGGTGACAATGATGCGCACGGCCGGATAGTCAAAGGTATAGGCCAGCAGCGCTATATCAATGGCTGAGACGATAAGGGCGCCGGCCAGCAAAAAAAGCCCGACCATCAGGGTTATGATCGGGTTGGCTTGCTGGGTGAAAAAAAATCATTATTACAGAGAGCATGAGAAAGGGGATGTTCAGGCTCATGGAAATGAGCATGCACAGGCCCACGCAGAGCATAATGCGCACAGCAGCGTCCAGGCGCCCGGGGAAAGGCGCCAGTTCGGAACGGAGAAACAAGCCCAAGCGGTAAAAGAGGCTTCGGCTCGTCGCGGCGGAAACGTTTGCCATGCGCCGCGCCCTTATTCGTCTTCCGGCGGCCCTAAAATAACGGCCACAGCCGAAGCGCCTATCCGGAAAAGCTCGGGATCGGGGTCTTCCACGATAAAGCGTACGGGAAAGCGCTGGGCCACCCGCACCCAATTGATGGACCGGGCCACTCTGGGTAGGCCGCTCAAATCCACCCCGCTGTCCTCAGCATGCACTCCGTAGCCTATGGACTCTACTTCGGCTTTAAACTCTTTACCCGCATCGCCCATTAAATATACAACGGCCGGAGAACCGGGGCGAGTGTCGGTCAGTTCGGTTTCGCGAAAGTTGGCGATGACGTACCAGTGCCTCGTGTCGGCCAGAACAAAAAGCGGATGTCCGGCTGCGGCAAAATGGCCGGTGGTGGTTTTAAGGCCGATAACCCGCCCGTTAAATGGCGCGCGCACGGTGGTATGCTCAAGATTGATTTCCGCCAGGGCCACTTCGGCCAAAAGAGCGTCTCGCTTGGCCTTAAGGGCCTCCACGTCGCCCACGGCGTACAAGGCGCTCTGCGCGGCGAAAATTGCGGCGGCATGTTGAGCCTTGGCCGCCTGCAAAGCCGTACGGGCCTGGTCCACCTGCTCGGAGGAAACATAACCTTGCCCCAGAAGCGGCTCCACGCGCTTAAAAGTTTTAGCGGCCATCTTCACGGCCGCGGCGGCTTCGTCAATGCTGGCCTTGGCCGCATCCGCCGTATATTGCTGGGCCTCGTTCAAGCGTCGGGTGAGCTCTATTTCCCGCTCCAAAGCCCGCAAAGAAGCTTTGGCCATGGCCAGAGTCTGTTCGTAGGGCCGCGGGTCTATACGCAAAAGCACGTCACCCTCGTTGACCGCCTGGTTGTCTTTTACCGCCAACTCAATAATGCGGCCGCTGACTTCAGGCGTGACAAAAATGGTGTCCGCGTATGCATAGGCGTCATCGGTGCGCGGGGCCGTATCCAGTTTATATATAACCAGAAGACCCAGCAAAACAGCAACGCCCAGCGCCGCAAAAGCGATAAACTTGCCGCGCTTTTCCTTGTCCATGCTTGATTTCATAGGCACAGCCCCGAACTTAAGCCTGAAAAAAAACTAACCAGCACAAAAACGCGAATGCCGCCCCCAACGCCGGATATAGGAGCAAAAGCGGGCCCACATGGGCTATGCGTCCGGTTTTTATGAGCACGGCCCGGGTCAGAAGCGTCAAAATAACGCCCCCCAGCAGGCAAAACAGCCAGCTTGGGAAAAATGCGCCCAAAAAGTTGATGGATGGCGCTCTGGAGCATCCGGCCGCCAGAAAAGGCAGTGCCGCGACAAGGTATTTTTGCATGCGCTTTACTTATCCGCTGACCCTTATGCCTTTGCTAATCATTAAAATGGCCTCTGTCATCCAGCACCATCAATATTTGCTTACGATTGCGCCCCACAGAGGCTTCCAGCTCAGACAGCAAATCATGCACCGCTTCCAAATCATTAGCCTGGGCCGCGCGTTCCACGCACCGGGCAATTCGGTCCAGATTTTCC